>JAPOYZ010000580.1 GCA_026706325.1 Candidatus Aminicenantota bacterium | reverse complement strand
GGAAGCCCGGAAGATCCTGGACCGGTTCCAGAAGGTCCAGGCGTTCGAGCGGCAACGGTCGCGGCGAGCCCTCCTACCCGGGTCGGACCGGGTCGACCCCAGAGAAAGCTCCCGGGTGGCCCGGGCGGTGAACCGGTTCTATCTCCATTACAAGCAGGCCTTGCTCCAGGGGAAGTACCGGGACATCTGGGACCTGCTGACGCCGTCTTCAAAGGCTCTCTACGGCGGCTTTCGGAGCTACCGCGCCATTGCCTCATCCGTCTTCGGGAACACCCAGTTGAGAGACCGGATCGCGGGTAGCCGAATCCGGGACGGCAACACGCTGGGCAAAAGAATCTTTTGCCAGTTGGTCACGGCGTGGGGCGAGCCCCTACCGCTCCTGGTCCTGGTGCGCCTGGGTGAAGAGCTGAAGATCGACCATGACTTCGATCTGAGCCTGGCCGGCGTTCGCACCCTGGGAGGTAAGGCTCCAATCGCTCAATAGATGCACGTATCCCTATCAGGGGATACGGAAGATCACTTCTTTCAGATGAGTGGAATATTGGGCGCGAAGGCTCTGGTATTTCTTCCGGTGGCGTGAGGCTGCTTCCGGTTCACCCAGACGAGTGTAGACCTGGGCCAGCTTGAAGTGGGCGGCCGCGTGTTTGGGATCCAGGGACAGGACACGGTTCAGCAAGAGTTCCACCTCCCGGTAGTCGTTCCTGACCCATAGGATCTGAGCTCGGTAGTATAGGGCCTCGATCCGCTCAGGGTCTTCCTTGAGAACCTTGCCGAACGGATCCCAGGCCGCTTCGTACGAGCCGCTCTTGTAGAGGTTGATTCCGTATCGATGGGTGGCCTCCAGGTGATCCGGCGTCCGCTCCAGGACCTTCTCCAACTGGCGGACGGCCTCGCGGTGACGGCCCTGCATCTCGTAGCCGATCCCCAGCAGGTAGTACGGATGCGCTTGCTCCGGCTGGGTCCCGATCGTCTCCTCCAGCAAAGGCACGGCCTTGGCAAGGCGGCTGGAGGTAAGATAGCCGTAACCCAGCGACTGGAGCAGTTGTCCGTCGCGGGTCCCCAGTTGCAGGGCCCGCTCCAGGTGTGGGAGGGCTGCCTCCGATTGTCCCTGTTGCAGGAGAAACAGCCCCAGGAGCCTGAGTCCGGGTCCGTTGTCACGGGCGAGCGCTGCAACCTGCCGCGCACGCTTCAAACCCTGGTCCGTTTGGCCGTTTCGGAAGTGGATCTCGGAGAGCAGCAGAAGTAGTTCCGCGTCATCCGGAGTGGACTTCTCGGCTCGCAGAGCCGCCTTCAGCGCCCCCTTCAGATCACCGCCAGCCAACAAGACCCGGGCGCGCCCCGCCCAAGCCGCCGAATGATTCGGTTCCAATTTCAGGACGCGATCGAAACGTGCCAGCGCCTGCCGGTACTTGCCCAGGGAGAGCAGGGCGTACCCCACGTTGCTTCCGGCCGCCACATGATCCGGATTGATAGCCAGCGCCCGCTCGAAGGTCTCGATGGCCTGCTGCGGCCGTCCCTGTCGCCGAAAAATGATCCCCCACAAATTCAGCGCGGCCGGCCAATTCGGGACGGCGGCCAAGGCCCGGCGGACCTCCGCCTCGGCTCTGGAAAGTTCCCCCCGGGCCAACCACTCACTGGCCTGCTCGTAGTGACGGGCCGGGTCCACCTGTGTCTGGAGGACCGGGTTGGGGCCCGCGAGAAGTATGATGAGAGCCAGAGGAATAAACGGAAACGGCACGGTCTATGCTGCTTTCCTCCCGTCCCAAGACCGTAGCCAAAACACCCAGACAAAAAAAGGGGCGGGAGTTGCCTCCCGCCCCTTTTTGTTCAATGCACCGTTCCGCAAGGCTGTTTGTAACAGCCTTGACGACGACCTAGAACCTCCACTTGACACTGGACATGACGCGGCGCGGCCAAGTCACGTCAGACCCGACGACGCCGAAGCTGCCGCTGGTGGGATTGGTGTTGGCATTCCCAAAGCTGGCGTGGTTCAGGGCGTTCAGGAACTGGGCCTGGAAACGGATCTTGTGTGTGTCGTTGATGAAAGTGTCCTTGATGACGCTGACATCCCAGAAATCGACGATGTCCGAACGCAACTGCGCGAAGCGGAGCGGAAAGGTCCGCTTGTGGGTGCCTTCGGGAGCTGCACCGACATCTCTGACAAAACCGGCGTTCGTGTTGAACCACCTCTCCACCGTGCCACCGCCGCCAAGACGTTCAGGACTGAAGCTGTCGGTGGTGAAGACGTCGCCGAAGTTCAGCGGGAAGCCGCTCTGGAGCTGCCACACCGCCGACACCTGCCATCCGCCGAAACGGCTGTTCTTCCCGAACGGCAACTGGTAGATGCCGCTCAGCTTGAAGTTGTGGGGCCGATCAGAGCGGGCGACGACCTCGTAGGGAACCGGATCACTGGCGTTCAGGAACTGGACCGCCTCATGGAACCGGGACCAAGTGTAGCCGAGGCTGTAGCTGAACCCGCCGGAGAGGCGCCGTTCGAGACGGCTCTCGAAGGGGTCACGCCCGTCCCCGGCAGCTGACCGGCGAAAGGATTCGGCACCGCTGCGTTAAGGTAGGCGTGGTTCTGATTGTTCCGCTCATTGGCCGAACTCAGGTACCGGTCAGGCAGGACGTTCAGGTTTCGCCTGCCGATGATGCGGACGCCCCGGGTCCCGACGTAACCCACTTCCAGAAGAGTGCTGCCCAGCATGTGCTGGAGCGTGAGCGACCAGCGCTGGTTGTAGGGCACCTTCAGATTCTTCTGGTTAAAGAAGGTCACGCTCTGACCGAGGTTCGTCGCCAGTCCCCTGGCATTGCCAATGGGAAGAAGAATCCCATCCGGGAACGGATTGGCGAAGTCAGCCCGGAAGCTGAGCCCGTTGTCCAACGTCGGCACCAGATCCGTACTTTGACTGTACCCGGTCAGAATGGGGGAAACGCTGTTTCCCAGGATCCCGATGGGCTGGTGGAAGATTCCGTACCCCCCTCGGAGGACCGTGTCCTCGCTCATTCGATAGGCGAAGCCGAAACGAGGAGCGAAGATGTTGGACGGGACCTCGTACAGCGCCCGCGGCGTGTCTCCAACCCCGGCGTAAGTGATTCCGCCGTTCACAGCGAATTCACTGGGTGAGATCTCAGGAATGGGGTTCAGGGCGTAGGCCGCTTGGGCAGCAGCCGCAACCGGACTGGCCGTGCCGAACGCGAATCCGGCTACGCTCCGGTCGAAGCGCTCGGTGAGCGGGCCGAAGTACTCCCAACGGACGCCGATGTTGAAGGTCAGCTCCGGAGTCGCCTTCCAATTGTCCTGGATGAACCAGGCGTAATAGTTGTGATGGGCGGCGTAGTTGTCGTTCCGGTTGATGAAGCCTGTGGAAGGCTGCCCCAACAGGTAGGCGGCAAACCCCTGACCCTGGGCGCTGGGAGATGTGTTCAGCGGGCCGTTGGTGAAAGTGGACCGGAACCGGTAAACCGGATTCGACCAGCGCTGATCGTTCCGGTTCAGATAGTTTGCACGCGCCTCTACACCCAACTTGACGTTGTGATTGCCCTCGTGGATGTCGGTGGACGCCTCGCCGAAGACATAGGTGGAAAAATCGAAGTTGTTCCGGGTCTCGTCATGGATCCCGCTGAAGCCTTCGATCTGGATGTGGGGCAGAGCCGACTGGTCCGGATCGAGCTGAGCTTTGAGCGAATCGGCCAAGGGCAGCGAGAAGATGTCAAACGGCACGCCCCGCGGATGCAGGCCGTGGCTCTTATGAACTCTCGGGTCGGAGCCGCGGTTGTAGCCGCCGCGGAAATTCATGATGACGTTGGGATTCAGGGTCCAGACGTCGTCCAATCCGAAGGTCTCACGAATGATGGACTCGTGGAACCCGGTAGCGCCGTTGCCGTAGTAGTCCCGCCACTCGCCCGACCAGTTGTCGAGCTTGGTGTAGCTGCCGAAAATCCGGTTGGATTCCCCGAAGCTGTGATCGACCCGCAGGGTCCACTGGTCCCACTGGGTGGGCGAGGCCGTGCTGGGCTCGAAGTTGCTGCTGAAGTCGCTGCCGCCCGCAAGATTGGGTTCGGGGTAGTAGGACATGAGCTGCGAGGAAATGGGGTGGATCCGACTGGAAGGGATCACGTTGTTGGGAAAGGGCATCCGGGAGAAGAACCCGTCCCCGGTTGCCTGGATAGTGGAGGGATCGTAGATCTGGTACTCGGGCCCCAAAGCCAGGAGAGCCGAGAAGTCACCCGCCCTCATGGCCGCGGTCGGCACCGTCCGGGCGCCGTAGAACTCCAAGGTCCGCTGGAAGGTGCGCTCCCAACTGAAGGCGAAGTGGGTCTTATCCTGGAAGATGGGACCGTTGACCGCGCCTCCGGTGCGCCGGTACGCGGTATCGGCCTTGGGAGAACCGGCCCGGTTCTGGAAGAAGGCATTGGCGCCCCACTCACTCTCGCGGAAGAACCCGTAGACCGATCCATGCCAGTCGTTGGTGCCCGACTTCAGAGTGACGTCCATGGTGGTGCCGTTGTGGTGGCCCCGGGCCGCCGTGTAGTCGTGGGCGATCCGGATTTCCTTGACCGCCTCGGCCGACGGAGCCGTCTGGGCCTGCTGGGCGCCACCGAAAATGGTTCCCACGTTGTTGATGCCGTTCAGCGTGAAGCCTACGGCGTTGCCCTGGCTCCCATGGAAGTAGAAGCCGGTGGTGATGGACCACCCGGGCTCGTCCCACTTCCATCCTCCACCCGGAGGACTGGAGGCGCCGGGGGCCATGACCAGCAGATGGCTGGGATTGCCCTGTGCCATGGGCAGAGTCTCGATCTGCTCGGCCTCGATCAGGTTGCTGAGGGTGGCGTTGGTCGACTGGAGCAACGGCGCCTGGGCCTGGACCGTCACCTGCTCGGTGACCTCGCCCACAACCATCGTGAAGTCCAAGGTCGGGTCGTCTCCGGTACTCAGTTCCACCGGCTGGATCTGTGTCTGAAATCCAGGAAGCGACGCCGTCACTTCGTAAGGACCCGGCACCAGGAAATCGACCCGGTAAAGACCCGTATCGTTGGTGACCGTGGGATAGTCGAGACCGGTGGCCGTGTTGGTGGCGGTCACATTGACGCCGGGAATCACGCCCCCCGTGTTGTCCATCACGCGGCCATTGAGGCTCGCGTATGCACCCTGGCCCCACAGCGGCGCGGCCGCCAACGGTGCCAGGAGCATGACAACCAAGAGGATTTTCCACTTTCGCATTACTCAAAACCTCCTAATGCAGAAAACAAACTGCGAGCACTTGGGATGCACGTCTGCGGAAGACTATCAGCGGGGAATTTTAGGGCATTCCGCACTTCGATTCAAACTCCATTGGAAAATAATTGCGTGTCTGGTTGGAACCTTCTTCCGGACGAACCGAGTCAGGACCCAGGCGCTGGCCTGATGAACAGGTGAAGTCTACAATGTCCCCCCGGCAGGAACGCCGGCTGGAGGCGGCGGATTCCAACCGCCCGATTCCAATGGTCGCGCCAGTAAAACACCTGGTTTTTCCAGGGTTAGGAACTTCGATTTGAAGACAGAAATGCTGCACACGCCTCCAAGAGTTCCCAGGAATGCTCGTACCGCGTGGACCCTGACCGGTCTGCTCTACGTGCTGTTTTCACCACCGGCGTTAAGGGCCCAGGAAGCCACGGAACATGTTCCCGGCCTCGCTGGGAAGGTCCTGACGGTCAACGGCCCGGTAGACCCGGATTCCCTGGGCGCCACCATGGTGCACGAACACATCTTCATCAACCGGAACCATCCCAACCGGCCGGCGCCGACCACAGCCACACGGGTCCGTTTCTACCTCAAACCCTTGACCATGGACATGCTGGGCGCGGTGACCATGGGTTACCCCAATCGGGACAACCTGATCCTGGGAGATGAAACGACTGCCTTGCAGGAGCTGGCGGACTACCGGAAACGGGGCGGCGGGACCCTGGTGGACGTGACCAGCATCGGCCTGGGACGGGACCCGGCAGCGCTTCGTAGAGTTTCCAAAGCCACCGGGGTCCACGTGGTCATGGGCACGGGTTGGGACACCCGCGCCCTGGATCCCCGGGATCTGGAAGAGCGATCGCTGGACGACCTGACTCGTGAACTCGTCCGGGACGTGACCTCCGGCGTGGGAAACAGCGGCATCCGATCCGGAATCGTCGGCGAGATCGCTACAGCCGGGAATCCCCCGACTTCAGTGGAGACCAAAGTGATCCGGGCCGCGGGCCGCGCGAGCCGCATCACCGGAGCCCCGGTCTCGCTGCACACGGACGGCAGCGGAAGCGGGCGCACGGACGCGATGCTGGACCTGCTGGAGGCGGAAGGAACCGACCTGGGCCGGGTCATCCTGGGCAACTGCGACAACCTGGTTCGGGACCTGCCCTCCCTGACCGGACTTCTGAAGCGGGGGGTCTACGTGGAGTTCGACGGCATTTCGGAATTCCACATACTGCGCCAAGCGGCGACGGCGGCCCACGTCGGTGACGGTATCGTGGAGTTGATCCGCCTCGGATACCTGGAGCGGATCCTCCTTTCCCAGAACGTGGACCAGAAGATCGACCTCAAGGCCTACGGAGGGATGGGTTACACCTTCGTCCTGGAAAAGTTTGTTCCCCACCTCAGGGGCAAAGGGGTCACCAAGAAGCAGATCCGGACCTTGATCTATGAGAATCCGCAACGGATCCTGACCCTCGCGGCACCCAAGCCGAACCGGTGACGGAATCGCTTCTTCTAAGAAATAAGGAGGGGCGATTTCCAATCGCCCAGTCTTCGTCGCCAAGTTTGTCACACCGGAGTTCGGCGGTTAGGAAACCGCGGCTCCCATCCTTTTTCTACCGGGATTTCTCCGGACCGGGCCGGTGGGGGAGCTTCTGAGAAACAACGTCCCCACATCACCATACCGATCTGGTAACGAGCCACAGCATGCGGTTCTGGATCCCTGAAATCAGAGACTTCGGATCCCTGCGTGCGCCAGACGCACGTGGGCTCACGATCGTCAACTGATTTCAATCAAGGACTCCCCATCGATCAGGGCAGACTCAATTGTGGGCCAATACAGCGCCAATTTGGCTTGAAGCGAGGCATTGGTGGTGTTTCCGATCCGGAGCCAGACGACCTGCAGTCCTGGGGTCCGGCGCGCCCGGTCGGCAAAGTCGGCATCCTTGGACCAAATGACCGCCCGCATGTCTCGCGCCTTGGCTTCAATCGCGTGGTCCGGAGACGCACCCAGACCGAGATCGTTGACATGATGGGAGACATGGCCTCTCTTACTCAGCCACCGCGCCAAGCCCGGTGGCAATTGTGCGTCAATCAGGAAACGCACGATCAGGCGATTTGAATGATGCGATGTGCGCTTGCCGCCGCGCCAAAAGCCAGAGCCGCTCTCAGATCAGCCTCACTCAGGTAGGGGTAGTCGGCGAGGATCTCGGACGGCGAGACTCCTTCGGCCAGCAAGTCCAGGATGTCCGAGACCCGGACGCGAGTGCCGCGTATATGCGGACGTCCGCCACAGATCGCTGCGTCGATCCGGATACGACTCTGAATCTCTTGGCGTGCCGCACCCGCGGCGCTCAGGAAGGCCCCCTTGAGAACGCAGATTCGTGCATTCTTGCGCGGACCGGAGAACCCGTGGGCTTCGATGAAACTCTGAAGGGCGTCGCCGAGTTCGGTGGCGCAGCGCATGAGCGGCTCCACCGTTTCGAACCAACTCCTGAGCACCGCCTCGGTCCGCCGCCCGTCCCTTGCTCCAGCATTGGTCAGGTAAGAACTGGCGGTGTTCTCCGCATACCCGACGAATTTCGACGGCGCGAATAGCCAAGTTTCGTCCGTTGACCGAACCGCATACCAGACATGCACCTGTTTCATCCGCCCAGCGAGCCGGGGTTCCGCCACAACCTCGGTTTGATAGCGCAGAATGTTCTCAACCGCTTGGTCCGGACTGTCAACCAAGTCAGGTGGCATGGCAACCTCCTGTTCAAGGGCCGCATTAAGAAGATGACCCCAGGATACCGGATTCGGCGGTTGGGAAACCGCCGCTCCGCTTCGGCGGCAAGAAATCCGCCGCTCCTATTCCACCTTGATGGAATAGAGCTTGGTGTTGCCCAGGACGAACTTGAGGCGGACCGGGCGGTCGCCCACGCCCGACAGGTCGCGGCCCCCTTCCCAGGTGACCTCCTGGTAGAGGTCTCCGTGGTGCACGGGCGTGCAGTTGGAGGCCTCATAGCCGGCCAGGGCGTTCCCGTCCACGTCCTGGACCTCGACCCGCACGTATCCACGAGCCGACGGATTCTTGCTGTAAAGCTTGCTGTAGAGTTCCTTTCCGCTGTCCCGCTGGAAGTTCGGCCGCATCTCCGTCATGGAGGACATGTTCACCGACAACGTGTTTCCCCCGAGCTTCAGCGGCGGGGTCAGGATCCAACCCTCGCTGGTGGCGTCGAAGGAGACGAACCCGTCCTGGCGTAATGTCCCCAGCCCGATCTGGCCGTTGTGATCCCGGGACGGAGCATTGTGCAGATTGGTGAAGCCGGAGTAGTAGATCCAGACCTTGCCGTCCTTCACGAACGGACTGCTGGACGGGTAGACCATGCCGCTGTCGAAGGTGTCGTTGCGGTAGTTCCCGTCCGGCGCCAACTTCATGAAGCGCCGGCGGCCCACGGAGCGCTCCCACGCGAGCCCGTCCCGGCTGGAGACCAGTTGGGAGTCCATGAACTGGGTGTAGGTGTGGTAGATCCAGAGTATCCCCAGGTACTGGCCGGCGTAGGGAAAGGCCGACAGGCCGTAAAACTCGGTGTCGGGCGGATCATAGGGGTCCGGGTCCAGGACCTGCTGGGAATCCCTCCAATGGATGAAATCGTCGCTCACCAGGCGGGAGACCTTCCGGATCGGCCGGCTGATGGTCTTGTGGTAGAGCAGGTATTGGCCGCTGTCCGGATCCTGGGTTATCGAAAAGGTGTCGCCGGTCGCCCAGCAGGGCACCACCGGATTCTCCGGGTACTCGGTCCACTCCTTCCCATCAGGCGAGAAGGCCACCGAGATGCCGCAGCGATCCATGTCATGGGTCTGCCAAAACAGCAGTTTGTAGCGCCGCTTCGGATCCGGATCCGAAGAGTCCTTCAGGAGTGCATGAGTCCATCCCGACCACTTGAGGAAGATGTTGTTTTTCTTGGATCCCCTGAACTCCACCAAGCCCAGATCCGGTTTCTCCCAGGCAAGGCCGTCCCGGGAGGTGGCGTAGCAGAGGTAGTCTTCGACGTAGGGCCGTCTGTGGGTGCCGATGGTGTTGTACCACATCTTGAAGAGCTGCTCTTCTTCATCCCAGATCACGGTTCCGGGCTGGAGCACCAGGTAGCCCTCCCAGGGCCGGTCCGGTTTCACCACCGGGTTCTCCCGGTGCTTGGTCGGGCGATTCAGGGAGCGCCAGACCCTGTCCGTCTCCGCCACCAGTCGATCGTCCACGAAGAGGTGGGTGCCCGGTCCCACCTCGATGGGAGCCGACCCTTCCTCAACGGGTTCGGAAG
>JAPOYZ010000307.1 GCA_026706325.1 Candidatus Aminicenantota bacterium | reverse complement strand
GTCTCCTGCTCCTGATCGGCTCTGCCGGCTGTTCCGTTTCAGACCCCGTCGACATGCCGAAAGAGCCTTCGCCCCCAACGGAAGGTCTGAGCGCCGCCCTCAGCTTCCATGCCTCCTTTGACCACGGGTCCGCTGCCGATTTCGCCCGTGGCGATGCGCAGATCTACAACGCGCCCAAGTACGACCAGCTCGATCAGGCGTCGCCGGGCATCGACGCGCCCGAAGTCACCATCGAAGACAACGCTGGCCGCACCGGAAGCGCGCTTAAATTCAGCCGGAGCTACAAACGCGTCCAGTTCTACAGGTCGGAGAAGAACTTGGATTACTCGACCGAAGGCTGGGCCGGCACCATCTCATTCTGGCTCAATCTGGATCCGGATGAAGATCTGGAGCCCGGCTATTGCGATCCCATCCAGGTGACGGACACCGCCTACAACGACGCCTCAATCTGGGTGGATTTCAGCAAGGATCCGCCGCGCGAATTCAGGCTCGGGGTCTTCGGCGATCTCGAGGTCTGGAATCCCCGGAAGATCTCCCCCAATGACAATCCCGATTTCATCAACCGGCTGGTTGCCGTCACGAGTCCTCCTTTCACGCGCGGCAGTTGGACCCACATCGTGATCACCTGGACCGGCCTGAACAGCGAGGCCGGCGGAACGGCCCGCCTCTATCTCGATAGTGAATACCATGGGGCCGCAGAAGGGATTCGCGAACCGTTCACCTGGGATCTTTCCAGCAGCACGATCCGGCTGGGAATCAACTATGTCGGCCTGTTCGATGAGTTGGCGGTGTTTGACAAAGCCCTCAGCGACGAAGAAGTCCAGACGCTCCACCAGCTTGAGGGTGGCGTGGCGGCGCTTCACTAGATCGAAGAAGGCGTCAACTTCATTCCCCCGGTAAACCGGGCAATGCCGTCCGGGTTCCACTCCAGGCCGAGTCCCGGAGCGTCAGGAATCGGAATCAGACCGTCTTCATCGGGATGAATCGGAACCGCCAGCAGGTCTTCAATGTAGGGTGCCGGCGTGATGTATTCGACCCAGCGTGCACAGGGGACGGCCGCGACGAGTTGAAGGTCGGCGGCCAGCCCGACGGCCGTATTCCAACCGTGAGGGACGAAACGGATCGAGTGGTCGTCCGCGTATTGGGCGATCCGGAATTCCTCGCTGATCCCTCCGACTTTGGTGACGTCGGGCTGGATATAGTCCACGGCTCGCCGTTCGATCCACTCGATGAATGAATGCCGCCGGGTGAAGACCTCGCAGCCGGAAATGGGCACCGGCGCATTTTCGGTCAATTTCACGTAGCCCTCCAGATTATCCGGCCGCAACGGCTCCTCGAACCAGGCGATTTCGTAGTCGGAGAGCATCCGCGCGGTTTGCAGTCCCCACTTGTAGCCGTGAGGCCAGAAGGCATCCGAACCTCCGGCGTCCACCATCAATTCCACCTCAGAGCCCACCGTTTCGCGCGCAGCCTTGACGATGGCCTCGTCGGTCTTCCGGTCGCGGCGGCCGAACGGCCCCCAACCGATCTTGAAGGCGCGGAATCCCCGGTTGAGCCCGTCTTCCAGTGAGGCTCGCAGTATGTCGGGTTCATCCATCAGCAGGGAACCATACGGTTTGATCTTTTCCCGGTAGCGGCCTCCCAACAATCGGCTGACGGGTTGGCCGGTGACCTTCCCGAGAATGTCCCAGAGAGCGATGTCGATTCCCGAGATGGCATGGGTGATAGCTCCGCCGCGGCCCTGCCAGAAGGTCTGCTGGTGGCAGGTCTCAGTCGTCACCGCCGGGTCCAGAGCGGAGGCGCCGATGAGGAAGGGCCGCATCACGTCGATGGCGCCCCGGATCAGCCGTTCCGAGGTGAACACGCTGCCCACTCCGGTGACGCCTTCATCGGTGATGACCTCGACCAGCGTGTGCAGGTTGTTCTCGAGATCGGAAAACTTGTCATCCCATCCGCCATCGGGGGTTTCACCGCGGAGCGGGAGGAGCCGGATATCTCGAATCTTCATTGGGATCACAACCCCTGGACTGCCCGCCAGGATGCGTCTACCGGCAGACGCCGAAGGGGAGCGGCGGCTTTCTTGCCGCCGAACTCCGGATGAACAATTCAGCAACGATGACCGGGCAACAAGAAGATCACACCCGCCAAGCCTTACTCAATAACGGTGACTTCCCACGTCACACTTCGTGCCCCGCAGCTACGGGCTCATGGCGGAGCTGCTGACGCCGGTCTTCCGTGGCCTCGTGGTCCAGGGCCAGATCGTCGCCGATCACCACGCCGTATTCATCCCGAGCCGCCTGGACCGACACTTTCTGGTTCCTGACGTCCCGCTGAACGGTCTCAGCAGGTCGATCGAGAGGTTCGCCCCAGCCTCCGCCCCCGGGCTGCCGATGGTAGAGGACGTCGCCTTCCTTCAGCGTGCTGGAGATCATGACGGGAAGCACTTCCTGGTCCCCATCCCGGGTCAAAATGGTGAGAGAACCCGTTCCAGGTTTCCCCGAGTAGAGTCCATAGGGAAGGTGGTCCCGCCGGTCGGAACGGATGGCCAAGTGAGTTTCGCCTTCCAGCAGCTCCCATTCCCGTTCGACGGCCAGGCCGCCGCGGTACCTGCCGGCGCCTCCCGAGTCTCCCACCAACCCGTAACGCCGGATCCGCAGCGGGTACTCGGTTTCGGCGTGCTCGACAGGGATGTTGCTGGCGACGTTGATGGGATTGCAGAGGCCGTCGTTTCCGTCGCGGTCGGGACGGCCGCCCCAGGTGCCGGTCATCAGCTCGTAATAGACGTAGGGCGACCGGTCCTTGCGCAACCCCCCGATCACCACCAAGGTGTTGCCTCCTTCACCGGCCGCCAGGATTCGGTCCGGCAGCAGGCCGGCCATTGCCCCGAAGATCGTATCGACCATGCGAAACCCGGTCACCCCGCGCATGGAGGAAGCGCCGGGCATCACCACGTCGACCACGGTGCCGGGCTCGGTGATGATGCTCAGGGGCCTGAACATGCCGGCGGTATTGGGCACCTCCTCCCGCATGGCGCAGCGGACACAGACGGCGACGGCGCCTTCGGTGAACGAGAGCGTGCTGTTGAGCGCGCCGCGGACCTGTGGGTCGGTCCCGGTGAAGTCCGCCGTCAGGGAATCGCCCTCGACGGTGATCTTCACCTGCAACCGAACCCTCGGACCGCCGACCCCGTCGCTGTCCATGTAGTCGGTGAAGGTGTTGCTGCCGTCGGGCCAGGCGGCGATCTCGGCCCGCATCAGGCGTTCCGTATACGCGATGAGATCGTCGGCGCAGTCGGCGAAGGTCTGGGGGCCGTGACGCTCCACCAGCGCCTGGACCGCGCGAGCGCCGATATTGCAGGCGGCGACCTGGGCCCGGAGGTCGCCGATGGTCTGTTCGGGGACCCGGACGTTGGTGCGCATCAGCTCGAAGATCGCCACGTCCGGCTCGCCCCGGTGAAAGAGCTTGAGCCACGGGATGCGGAATCCCTCCTGGAAAATCTCCGTGTTGTCGCACGCCGAGCTTCCGGGAAGACGTCCGCCCAGATCCAGGTGATGGGCCGTGCTTACGGCGAACGAAACGCGGCGGCCCTCGATGAATATGGGTTTGACGACGTAGATGTCGGGGATGTGCATTCCGCCGCCGAAAGGATCGTTCATGATGAAAACGTCCTCCGGCTCCATGTCGTCACCGTACTTTTCCAACAGCGTCTCCATGGCGTGAGGAACCGATCCCAGATGGAGGGGAATCGTGACGCCTTGCGCGATCATCTCGCCCTGGGCGTTGCACAGCGAAGTGGAATAGTCGAGACAGTCCCGGACGATGGTGGAGTATGCCGTGCGATAGAGCGCCAGGGACATCTCGTCGGCGGCCGACGAGAGGGCGTTCTGGATGATCTCTCGGGTGATGGGATCGATCTCAGCCATCGGCGAACTCCAGGTTCAGATTCCCCTGCGGGTCCAGCGAGGCGCGCGCGTCGGGCGGCACGACGATTGTGGAATCGTATTCGTCGATCAACAGGGGACCATTCCGGGGGTCTCTCAGGTCGCGTCGGCCCAGAACGGGGGTGTCCATGACGTTTCCGGAAAAACAGGCCCTGCGGCTGGGCGCCCGGGTGCCCAGGTACTCGGCGGGCTTCAAGGCCCCTTCCTGACGCGGCTCTCCAGCCCTGCCGATCAAGCGGACGGCCACGACCTCGATGGGGTTGTCGGGGTCGGAACGATGTCCATAGAGTTTCTCGTGCTCCGCCACGAAATCGCTGCACAGATCCTGGACGGTCTGGTCGCCGATCCGGTCCGCGGTGACCTCCAAGCGGATCTCGGAGGTCTGCCCCTTGAAGCGCACGTCGCAGGCGGCCGACAGCCGGACCTGTTCGGCGGGAAAGCCCTCGGCCTGGAACTGCGCCAGCATGTTCCGGCGCATCTCGTCCCGGACGTTCCGCAACGCCGCCGCCGTCAAATCGGATCCGGACAGCAGACAGCTCCGGACGTCGTGGTGCTCGATTCCCGAAAAGAGAAGCCCTAGGGCGCTGAACAGGCCCGGCAGCGCGGGAACGATCACCCGGCCGATGCCCAGTTCACGCGCCAAGCCTGCCGCATGGATCGGTCCCGACCCCCCAAACGCCATCAACACGAAACTTCTCGGGTCGCGGCCTCGTTCGGTGGAGACGGCCCGCAAGGCCCGCATGGTGCGGGCGTTTCCGATTCGGTGGATGCCTTCGGCCGCTTGGATGAGATCCAGGCCCAAGGGTGTTGCGATCCGATCGGTGATCGCTCTCTCCGCGGATTCGCGGTCGATGCTGACCTGGCCGTCCGCCAGGTCGCCGGGCCGGATGTAGCCCAGGACCACGTTGGCATCCGTCAAGGTGGGCGCTTGGCCACCCCGCTGGTAGCAGACGGGGCCGGGCACGGCGCCGGCGCTGCGCGGGCCCACGCGAAGGCCGCCGGCCCTGTCCAGGTAGGCAATGCTTCCGCCGCCGGCTCCCACCTCGGCAATGTCGATGCTGGGCGCCCGAATCAACTCGCCGCCACCCCCCACCAGCCGGCTGACGACCGACAATGAGGAGCCGACCTCGTATTCCGGACTGTAGTCGATCTTCCCCCCTTCGATCATGGAGGCCTTGGCCGTCGTACCCCCCATGTCCAGGGTGATGACGTTGTCGATCCCGAGACGGCGGGCGGTGAAACCCGCGGCCAGGACTCCTGCTGCCGGACCCGATTCCAGCACGAAGACGGGTCGCCGCGCCGCATTGTCGTCCGGCGTCAGTCCGCCGGCCGACTGCATGATGTGCAGCGGGGCATCGATCTCCAGGTCGTTGAGTCCCTGGCGCAGGGCGTTCAGGTAGACGTGCATGATGGGCCGCACGTAAGCGTTGACCACGGTGGTTGCCGTCCGTTCGTACTCCTTGCGCTCCGGCAGGACTTCGTGGGAAAGGGACACTGGCGTGCTGGGGAAGTGCCGGCGCAGGAAACGGCCCACGGCGACCTCGTGTTGAGGATGGGCGTAGGAATGCAGGAAACAGACGGCGATGGACTCCACCGCCTCGGCCTCCAGCCGCTCCTTGATGCGCCAGAGACCGGATTCGTCCAGTGGCGTCAGGACGGTGCCGTCAGCCGCGATCCGTTCGTCGATTTCGAACCTCAGATAGCGTTCGACCAGGATCTCCGGTTTGTCGAAGAACACGTCGTAGATCTGGGGAGCCCGGATGCGGCGCAGCTCGAGGACGTCCCGGAAGCCTTTGGTGGTGATCAGGGCCGTCTTGGCGCCCCGATGTTCCAGGACGGCGTTGGTGGCCACCGTGGTTCCATGGGCGACCTGCCTCACCGCAGGACCGCCGGTCTGGCTCTGGCGCAAGAGACTCTCGCTGGCGAGCAGGACCGCCTGCTCGAAATCGGGAGGCGTGGAAGGGACCTTCTGGCTCCGGATTCTGCCCCCGGCATCCAGCAGGATCACGTCCGTGAAGGTCCCGCCGACGTCGGCGCCGATCCGGATCTGTTTTTGCTGCCGGCTCATACTTCGATCACAAGGGGATTGTTTTCTTGGAAGTCTTCCGTGTGCGAGATTATCACCTCCTGAGGGTGTCTTCTGTGGTTGCGTAGCCTAACCTGCATCGGGAGGCGGTTCAAGAGATGACCTCATGAGGTCGTCGAAGTTTCAGCTCCACGGGAGGGGGCAGTCTTGCAGCCCATTGGGAGGGGGACTACTACTCCCAATTGTCTCGCAGCCAACAACTAACAAAAGTTAACGTTTTCAGTCATTTACCGGGTTCTTAACCGAATCGGTAACGTGGTTGACTCCCTATGTTTGAGGTGCTGAACAGGCAACAAACCGGCAGCAGATTTCGCGGTTTCCCGTTTCCCTTCTCACCATTCCGTTCCGCTGCTCGGAAACATTGTGAATTCGGTCTGTCGACCAATTGCCAATGCGGAAGGCGCCCCATGAAGGATCGTCTTCCGTCGATGTCGATTTTCCTCGGGGACTACATGAGATCGATCAGCGTCCACTTATGGACGTTCAAGTCAGTCTCCGGTCACCGACCCTTCGTCGTCTCCGATCCGACCTAACGGACTGAACCGCATTACATATTTTATCTAACCCTGAGCCGATCCCTACGGGGAGCTTCGCCGAGACGTGAATACACTCCCGATGGCACTCCCCGACTGTGCTCTGGTTTCCACAACAGGCGGCGCGGATGCACCTGATAGAGGCCCGAAGAACGAGCCATCCATTCCCCACAATCCATCCCGGACCATCGTTCGCCCGATCCTCCCGCAACGCGCTGTCAATCATCGATTCTGGAGCTTCTGGGGATCTTAGCCTGCCCGAGTTATGGCCCTCAATCTAGTCATGACATTGTCGCCAAAGGGTGTAAGGGTCCAATATTTTGCCCTATCCTTGACGCTGCGCGTCCGAGTGCTTTTTCCTATTAGTCCAAGGGCACGAAGTTGAACAATGATGGTTCGAAAACTCTCGCTGGAAATGCTGAATTTGGCGTTGTCCAGCCCGAGCTTCATCTGTAATTCAGTTATTTGATCCCTGACCTTCGGTAGAAGCTGATCTTCTAGCGCCCTGCTCATGGCCCCCTCAGCGGCTTCGTGAATCAGTAGAGGTGAGACTGTGTAGAAAATCTGGTTCCAGGAAAGCGAAGTTGTGAGGGAGCGGCGGCGGAAACCTGGAGGATCCCACCACTTCACTTGGCACAAAATGCCGAATGAATCGTTCCCTTGAGCAAGGTGTTCGGTGCCAGGTGGAGCTTTCACGCGTATTTCTTGGAGGCTGTTTTCAAGTTGTTCGATCTGTTTTCGAAGATCGAGAATCTCCGCTGTTGCCTCACGTTCTGGAACCTGATCGCCTCGGACCCAGCCAACCCCAGGGTGCTTCTTTCTCAGTTGATTTAGGCTCCTCGCCACAACCGATCCCAATTCGTGCGGCGTACCCCAGTTCTTGCACATTTTCTGTTGAACAAGCTCGCGAAACGCCTGCAGCTTCGCCGTACCCTCGTCTGTTGTCTCCGTGTACTTGCGAGGTATAGAGCCAGGGTCACTATGCAAAAAGGCAGCTACTGGCTTGCCGTTCGCAACTGCGTAGCGGTATTCCATTTCCGTGTAGCTGACTCCATCAGCCCCAACGGAGCCATACCGACCAGCGATGATGACGATGTAATAGTCGCAATCATCAATGACACCCTTGATCAGACTCCATTGGTCTTCGTCAGCAGCGGGAAACAACTCCATCCCCGATGGTATGCAGTCGAGCTCAAGAAGCACATGCATGACTTCTTGGCGCTCCTTTTGAAGATCTTCGTATGTAGAACTCACAAAGACTTGATACTTTCGATCCACGATTCACCTCCGAACACTTACCTGGTCAGAATTGCAGAGTAGGAATCCATGGTTCCGCTCAGTCACGGTAACGTACTTTACCGACAAGAATTCGTCCCCCCACCGAGCCGGCTTGCAGGATGGGCACATGAAGGCCGAGACTTTCGGGTCGGGCCAAGTGAGCAGCATTACAGACGCTGCGAGACGGTCGCCGAGACGGTTCCGCACTTGGCAGTCGCAATGGTTTACGACGATTCGTTTCGGCTGGGCGAAAAGGGGGTCTCGTGCCGATCCAGAAGTATGAATGGGACACGCCGGGTGGATTCACAAATGACGGTCCCGCCGATTCGCAAATCCGCTTTCCCGGATCTCTTTTCCTATCATTGTTTTACGTCCATATTCCCGGCTTCGCCGTGCAGATAGGCGAAATCGCAGGTGGACGGGAATGCCCCCCCTTTTCGCTGCCCGGATCGGGCAAGGTGGTGTTGTGCAACTCACATTGGCGCACCCCTTGGGAGGATCGCTCCCGTCCCATTGATCCCTGGCGGGAAGGCCCGGATGACACCGGCAGCAGGCCGTGGGAGCCGGGTGTAGTGGCCTCTGAACTTTCGGATGACTCCTGCCATCGTCGTCTTGTTGGTTTTTTTGCATCGCGCCCAGCGCCTCGCCGCGGCTCAGATGGAAGCTCGCTTGTTCCACGACGTGAGCCAAGTTGAGACCCGCCTGCGCGAGGACATGGAGCGCTCGGATCGACGCGTGGCTCGGTTGGAACACGGCCAAGCCAAAACTCGAATGGCTTCTGGAGGGCTTGCGCGAATCCACAACCCGCTACCCCGTCGCCTGACTGATGCTCAATTGGCTCGACGGCGTGAGAGCCGCCAGATGAGCCCATCGAAGGTGAAGAGGCAACGCAAAAAAGGACTCTCGCAATCTCTGGACGCGCCGGGTCGGCGTCCTTGGAATTTTCGCCGGGTGCCCATCACCGGATGCCTACGAGTTTCGGTCGCTCTGACAAGAGGGCTCGGGCGGCGGATACGTGGATCACCTTGGAGAGTTCGGTGTGGCGTGGCATGCAGTAGATGTTGCGCTGAAACGGCGAGCTACCGCACTCCTCAAGGATCACCAAGCGTCGTTCTGGGCCATACATCGCAGAGCCTGGACGACCGTATCGGGATTGCGTACGTCTATCGTCGCGACATCCAGGGGACAGGAGTTTCCTGTCACCCGCCAACGGTCGAGGATCCCTTTCTGCCCGATTTTTCGATGCCACGGATAAAGGAGAACTAGACGCTTGGCATTGTACGCTTGGGCGTAGGCGAGCATTTGGTAAACATCGGACCGCGCAACGCCTTGGGCGGTCTTGCATAGATCGAGGTGCTTCCATTTGGTGTCGAGAATCACTCGCTGACGCGATCTTCCGATCACGACGTCGGGACGTAGGGAGAAGAGCGGGTCGTCGCCTTCCGTAAGCAGCGCGTGACAACTAGTGTCCTGAAGTTGGACCGGTTGCTGTGCGAGTGCGCGCTTCAGACACTTCCCGATGAACATTTCGAAGAGCTCGTTCATTGGGAAAAGCAGCGAGAAACCCGTTGTTCGACCAGAGGTCGTGCTCTGCCAATCTCCGGCAAGAAAAAGCCGGGCCAAGCGGTAGAGATCGTGGAACGCACTATTGGTGCGGTCAAGTTGCACCGGTTCCCGTAACGGATCGGACGTGTCGCCCACGAATTCCAGCCGTGCGGTCAGTTCAGCTAAACGCCGAATGTTCAC
>JAPOYZ010000107.1 GCA_026706325.1 Candidatus Aminicenantota bacterium | reverse complement strand
TCTTCCCACAGCACCGGCGGTGGAACGGAAGAGGGCACCCACGAGGTGTGCCCCTACGGATCTTATTTTGTCCCGGCGCGCCCAAGAAAGGGACCGTCTGTTGGTCCCGCTGTCGCGCCGGTCGAACAACGGAGCGACTTCTCCCTCAGGCTTTTCAGGGCAACCCCGCCAGCCGTTCGAGGAAACGCTTCTTGCGCGGGTGCCGATCGCGGATCGATCGAACCCGTTTCGAGAACTCCTCGATCGTGCCATCCTCTTCGGCCAGTGTCCGGAGGTCGAAGAGCAAGCCGGCCGCTCGATCATAGCCGCTGGCGTTACGTCTTCCGATTTCGGTTTCGATGTCGGCCCAAACCTTCTCCCCCCGTTGCCTGACGGAATCGACTCGCGCACGTCGCTTCCGCTCGGCCTCCTCCGCCTTTCGGCGTCGTTCGGCCTCCAGCCGTCTGGCCGTAGCGACCCGGTGCTCCTCGCGAATCGCCTCCGCGCGGCCGCGCAGGTCCGCAACCGTCCGGCGCGTGGCCTGCGTCTCCGCGCCCGTTGCGCGATCCGCTTGACGAATCTTGCGCTGGACTTCGAACATCACATGGGGGTCGCCATCGGCAAGGCGCCGGAGAAGCGCCGTCTTCTCCGCCTCGGGGATGGCCTCGACGGCCCTGCGCCGGGCTTCACCGGAAACCTTGGTGACATCCCCGATCAGAGGTGCCTCGGCGGCGGCCTGAACCAGGTCCGGATCGATATTGAAGAAATTGGCGAACGCTTCGAGGGCGCCGCTGAGCGGACCGAACCCCGGCAACGGTTCCTCTTCGTCATCCTCCAGGTCTCCGGCTTCGACCGCCGTAAGCCAGAGGAGGTAGAACAGCCTCAGGTCACCCGAGAGCAGGTCCGCACGCAGCGGCGCCAGATCTCCCAGCAGACCCGGGCCGTCGTCGTCCGGTTCATAGTAACCCGGCTCTTCGCCCCTGTAATGGATGTCGATGATCCGGTGCCTGCCCAAAACCGGAGTCACGACCCAGTCCACCTCCCGAAGGAAGACCCTGATTCGCGAACGGTCCAGGAACCGCCTCGGCAATCGGATCATCAGCCGCCTCGTCCCCCAGTTGGCGACGTACAGGTGCAGATCGAACCAGCGTTCCATCAGCTCTCGGGGATTGCCCTTGAAGTCGCCCCAGTTGTAGTGATTGACGAAACTCGTGGCGCTGATTCGGGCCCGGGTGGACAACCGGCGCAGCTCCCGGCGGTCGGCCTCCTCCAGGGGCCTGTCGATGGCCTGAAACTCGTAGTACTGATAAACGCTCAATGACGGTCCTCCCTTCGAACTGGGAAGCCCGGACGGCGACCACAAGGTGGTCGCCCTCCTGCCGCTGTATGCGAGTCAGAACCCACCAAGAGGGCACCCACACAAGGGGTGCCCCTACGGGGATCGGGAACGGCTCGTTGCCGCAGGCACCAGCGCTGTTGCGGCGTTGCGGCGAGACTCGGCCTCAGTAGCGGTAATGATCCGGCTTGTAGGGGCCGTCCACCTGGACGCCGATGTAGTCGGCCTGTTCCGGGGTGAGTTCGGTGAGCTTGGCCCCCAGTTTCTCCAGATGGAGCCGCGCCACCTTCTCGTCCAGGTGCTTGGGCAGAACGTAGACTTCACTCCCGTACTTCTCCCTGTTCTGCCAGAGTTCGATCTGAGCCAGGACCTGGTTGGAGAAGCTGCTGCTCATGACGAAGCTGGGATGGCCGGTGGCGCAGCCCAGATTCACCAGCCGGCCCTCGGCCAGAACCAGGATGCTGTGGCCGTCGGGGAAGTGCCACTGGTGGACCTGGGGCTTGATCTCCTCCTTGCGGATTCCCGGAGAGTCCTGAAGTCCGGCCATGTCGATCTCGTTGTCGAAGTGGCCGATGTTGCAGACGATGGCCTTGTCCTTCATCCGGGCCATGTGATCCAGCCGGATGACGCCGAAGTTGCCGGTGGCGGTGACGAAGATATCCACGTCCGAAACCACGTCCTCCGTCCTTACGATCTGGAATCCCTCCATGGCCGCCTGCAGCGCGCAGATGGGATCGATCTCGGTCACCAGCACCCGGGCTCCCTGTCCCCTCATGGACTGGGCGCACCCCTTGCCCACCTCGCCGAATCCGCAGACCAGCACCGTCTTTCCGCCGATCATGACGTCGGTGGCGCGCATGATTCCGTCGGGCAGGGAGTGACGGCAGCCGTAGATGTTGTCGAACTTGCTCTTGGTGACGCTGTCGTTGACGTTGATGGCGGGAAAGAGCAGGGTCCCGGCCTTCTGCCGCTGGTAGAGGCGGTGCACACCGGTGGTGGTCTCCTCGCTGACACCCACGACCCGCCCGGCCATCCGGTGCCAATACCGGGAATCCTCCAGCAGACGGTCCCGGAGCAGTGTCAGAACCACCTTCATCTCCGCCGAGTCGGCGGTCCCGGGATCGGGAAGAGTCCCCTCCGCGGCGAAGGCCTCCTCAAACTCGTATCCCAGGTGAATCAGCAGGGTGGCGTCGCCGCCGTCGTCCACCAGGAGATTGGGTCCGCCCACGGGAAACTTCAGAATCTGGTCGGTGCACCACCAGTATTCCTCCAGCGTCTCCCCTTTCCAGGCGAATACGGGGACGCCTGCTTCGGCGATGGCGGCCGCGGCGTGGTCCTGGGTGCTGAAGATGTTGCAACTGGCCCAGCGGACGTCGGCGCCCAGGTCGGCCAGGGTCTCGATCAGCACGGCGGTCTGGATGGTCATGTGCAGCGACCCGGCGATCCGGGCGCCGGCCAGCGGCTTGCTGCCGGAGTACTCCTTGCGGACGGCCATCAACCCAGGCATCTCGTGCTCGGCCAGTGAGATCTCTTTGCGTCCGAAGCCGGCCAAGCGGATGTCGGCGACCTTGTACTCGTTCTTGACTGCGGCTGTGCTCATGAGTCTGGTTTCCCTTCTACGAAAAAGGAGGGGAGGGGCGATTTCCAATCACCCGTTCCTCCATGCTCCACACGTTCGCTCCAGGGTTCGGCGGTTAGGAAACCGTCGCTCCTGGCCGCCGGTGGCCGGAGCGCGGCGACCCGTTCCCAAGGGTTGTTAGGATAGCAGAAACCCGGCCGAACGGAGCCGTCCGGCGTTCAGCGGCAGAATCACAGGAGCGTCCTTCTAACGCTTGCGGGACGCCTCGTAGAACTTGATGTAGTCCTCCACCGAGGTGCCGGCGACGGTCTCGGCAATGAGGTCCAACGGCAGGTCTTCCACCTTCTTGAAGCGGACGCACGACTTGCCCATGTCGAGCCTCTTCCCGCTCGCCTTGAAGCGCTCCACAAACCGGGTCCTGGATTCGGCGTGGCTGTAGACGCACATCAGGTAAACAGCCATGTGCCGCTTCTGGGAGGCCAGCGCCGCGTACATGAGGGGCTGCTTGTTGTAGGTCTTGGGATAGCGATCCAAGGGGATCTCATAAGTGATCATCCCCCAGTTCATGGTCTCGACGTAACCCGGCGGCAGGTTGTCCAGGAACACCTGTCTCACGGCCTGAATGCCCTCCCTGCGGTCCGGGGGGAGTTCCAGCAGATATTCCTCAACGGTGGCGGCAGCGCTTCTGACCATGGGATCACCCTATCAGAATCGAATCGGCGGCATCCCATGAATTTCGTGACGGCCCGTCTGTTGCCGACGCCGACTTCCACGGGAGAGAATCAGCGCCCATGCAATGGAGAAGCCTCCTGCCTTGCCTGCTGTTGCTTTCCGGCTGCGGCGGAGACGCCGAAACGGGACCCCTCTCACCGGAGGAATCTCTGGCCGTCTTTCAACACCCCGGCGACCTGCGGGTGGAGATCTACGCCGCCGAACCGCACGTGCGGGACCCGGTCGACCTGGTCTTCGACGAGGAGGGACGGGCCTTCGTCGCCGAGATGCTGGACTACCCCTACGATCCTCCGGCGGGGGAGCAGCCCAGGAGCCGGATCCGGGTCCTGGAGGACCGGGACGGCGACGGCAGGGTGGACCACTCGGTGGTCTTCGCCGACGGAATTCTCCAGCTCAAGGGGTTAGCCTTGTGGGACGGAGGCGTCATCGCCTCCGCGGCGCCGGACCTCCTCTTCTTCAAGGACACGGACGGCGACCTCCGAGCGGATGAACGGCGAGTCCTGTTTACCGGTTTCGAGGTGGGTCAGCCTCAGGGCCGGGTCAGCAACCTCCGCTACTCCCTGGACAACTGGATCTACGTCTCCAACGACGGACATCCGGGACTCGTCACGTCTCCGGATCGTCCCGAAACCGGGCCGGTTTCGGTCCTGGGAACCGATTTCCGGTTCCGCCCCGGCCACGGCGTTTTCGAGGCGGCCTCGGGTGCGGCCCGGTTCGGACAGACCTTCGACGACTGGGGCCACCGTTTCGTCACCCGGACCGGAACCCACGTCCTGCACGTCCTCCTGCCCCGCCATTACCTGGAGAGGAATCCCTATCTGGCGGCGCCCGAGGAGATCACCCGGGACGTTTCGGACCATGACGGCCGTATTTATGCTCCGGCGACCACCGAGAAGGGGCGCGAGCTTCGAACCCGGGTGAGACAGGAGCGTTCCGACCAGATGGGCTTGGGGCGCACCCGGCAGGTCCGAGGCTTCTTCACCGGAGCCACCGGAGGCACCGTGTACTCGGGCGACCGGCTTCCTCCACCGTACCGCGGGAATCTCTTCACTGGAGGAGTCGCCGGGAACCTGGTTCACCGGGATCTGTTGGCGCCGAGCGGCATCAGCTTTGTGGCCAGCCGGGCGCCGGAGGAGCAGCATCGGGAGTTCCTGGCCTCCACCGATCCCTGGTTCCGGCCGGTTCAGTTCACCACCGGCTGGGACGGCAACCTCTACATCGTGGACATCTATCGTAAGCTGGTGGAGGACCCCGAGTCGATTCCCGAGCCCATCAAGCGGGACCTGGACTTCTATGCGGGAACGGACCAGGGCCGAATCTATCGGGTCGTCCCCGCAAGAGAGTTGGGACCGGCTCCCCTGAAACCCGCTCTGACGGGAACGGACCCCCAAAGCCTGGTTCGGCTTCTCTCCCATCCCAACCGCTGGTGGCGACTCACGGCTCAGCGCCTTCTGGTCCAGCGCCAGGAGATGTCAATTGTCGCCGGGCTTGACGACGTCGTCCGCCGGGGAGAGTCGGCCAAGGGCCGCCTGCACGCGCTGAACACGTTGGAAGGGCTCTCCGCCCTCCATTCCGAAATCCTGGCCCCAGCCCTGCGGGACTCGAGTCCCGGGGTACGGGAACATGCCGTCCGGATGGCCGAGGAGTTTCCCGAGCTGCTTCCGAGACTCATAGACATGGCGGCGGGAGAGGAGCCGCGGGTCGGGTTCCAACTGGCTTTGAGCCTGGGCCGGTTTCAGGACGACGCCGTCACCCGGGCCCTGTCCCTCCTGGCTGCGAACCAGAGCCTGACGCCCGGTTTTCGGGCGGCCATTCTGAGCTCGGAGACCGGTTCTTCGCCGGATCTCCTGGAACACCTCCTGAAACTGGACTTCTTCGGAGCCGCGGAGCAGACGCAGAGGGAAGATTTCCTGCGGGAACTTGCGGCCGTCATCGGAGCCCGTCAACAGTCAAATGAGATCAGGCGAATCCTGGAACTGGTTTTCCGATCTCCCGGTTTGGCGAACGAGGTCTGGCAGGAAGCCGGACTCAACGGACTGGCGCAAGGTCTTGAAATGTCGAAGGCCGCCGGTCTGGAACCGGAAAGCGCCCGAACGCCCCTCCGGAAACTGCTGGAGGGTGATTCCAGCCGCGTCCGAACCGCGGCCGCCCGTGTGGCCCGGTATTTCCTGATACCGGGGTTGACAACTCAGGCGCGGCGGCAGGCCCGGGACTCCAATCTCTCGCTCCAACAGCGGGTCCAGGCCCTCCGCACTCTGGCAACTGTCCGATTTCGGGACGTGCGTCCCGTTTTCGAACACTTTTTGGATTCCATTTCCGATGCCGCACTGCGTTCCGAGGTCCTCAAGGTGGTGGGAGGATACGACGACGTGGAGGTCGCCGGGCTGATCCTCCCCCGGTGGAGTACCCTCTCTCCCCGGGAGCGGAGACCCGCTCTTCACTCCCTGATCGCCCACCGCGGCCGCCTGTCTCTTCTGCTGGACGCTTTGGAGAAAGGGACCGTGGAGCCGGCGGCGTTGGAGCAGGACCACCGGGTCCTGCTGGCCGAGCATCCGGATGAAACGATTCGCACCCGGGCCCTGGCTCTGCTGCGGCCCGACTCTCCGGACGAGAGGGACGGGGTTGTGAAGCAGTACCAGAAGACCCTGGACTTGGCGGCCGATTCGGAGCGGGGGGAGGAGATCTTCGAACGGGAGTGCGCCCGCTGCCACCAACCGCAGGTTGGGAACGCCGTGGGCCCGGATCTTCGCGTCGGGGTGCAGGGACACACCCGGGAGGAGCTGCTCCAGGCGATCCTGAACCCCAACGCCCAGATCCTGGGCCTGTTCCAGAACTACATCGTGACCACCCGCGAGGGTCTGGTCTACGGCGGCGTGCTGGCGGCGGAGGGTCCTGGAAGCCTGACCTTGCGGAGCGGCCCGGGCGAGGAGGAGACGATTTTGAGGGCCCGCATCGCCGAGATCCGTGCGTCCCAGATTTCGCTGATGCCTGAGGGGCTGGAAGAGAACATCGACCTGCAGGAGATGGCGGACCTCATCGCCTACATCCAGGCCGGAGACATGCTGGAGGACTGACCGACGTCCACGTCGGCACCCCGCACCGCCCTTTCTTCAGTCCTCGGCGTCACTCGTAGAAACGGATGGAGTACAGGTCCGCATCCTTCATCACGAAACGGAGCCGGACGGCGGTTCCGGCCAGACGGCCCACGTCGCTACCCCCGTCCCACGACACGTCCCGGGCAATCTCGTCTCCAATGATCTCGGGACAATCCGCAAGGGAGAAGCCGGGTATCGGCTGCCCCTTGGTGTCCTGAATCTCCACCCTCAGGCCCCCGGCGGCGGAGGTGGAGTAGTTGATCTCCAGCCGGTTCCCCGAAAACTTCAGGGGCTTTGTCAGCATCTCCCCGCCCGCATAGGGCGCGTTGACAGAGGCGAACCCGTCCAGCCGCAGGGTCAACCGCTGGATGTGCCACGTCGGATGCCCATAGTGCCGGCCCACGTAGATGGACATTTCGGCCGGCCCCGTCTGGACTACACCCTGAAGCGGATAGTTGGTGCGGGACACCCAGTTGAGGGTATCCGGACCCGGACGGACGAAGACCCCCATGAAGGTGCGGTCGTAGAGCGCGCCCCCCCGGGAGGTCATGAAGGCGGCGTCCGCGCAATCGTGGGTCAGCCAGTCCGGATTGTTCGGTTGGGTGGCGTCCGAAACGACGCCGGCGGCATCGGCCTGCTCCTTGGTGAGCGCGGAGCGGCCATACATGAACCGCGGCGGGAAGGCCACGTAGATATGGGGAGCCCGAAAATACTGGACCGTCTGGTGCTCATAGAGATGTTCGGGCGGGACGATGCCTCCCGTGGTGTATTCCATGGGGACGGGATCGGTCCAACTCAGGAGATCCGGGGATGTGCTCCGGGCCACGGAGCGTTTTCGGGGCCGTTTGTTGGAGGTCATGAACCGGAAGTAGAGAACATACTTCCCCTCGGATTCGGACCAGAAGATGGATTGAATGCCGTCGAATCCGTTGGGAAGCGTGGTGATGAAGACCGGATCTTCCTGAATCTTCCGGAAATCCAGCCCGTCGGAGGACTCGTACAGGAACAGGTCCACGTACCTCCTTCCGTCCAGGGGATGCTCGTTCTTCCAATCGGGCCGGTCCCGGTACTGGGAGCTGGTGGCCTTGATGCGCCGGTTGGCCGGCACGCCGGGCCGGTTGTCCACGAAGGGGACCAGCCGCCCCAGCATGACCACGTTGTTCTCCCGGCTGCCGTCCACCTCCACCAGTCCCAAATTCGGCTTCTCCCAGTGGATGCCGTCCCGGCTCCTGGCGTAGCTGATGGCGCGGCGGAATCTCTGCTCCGCCGGCAGGGTGGTCCGGGCCAGGTAGAAGAGGTGGTAGAGCCCGCCCTCCTGAAAGACCTTGTACCCGTAGTTGAACTCGTTCTCCCAGGGACGGTCGATGCGGATCACCTGCTCCGCCGGTCGCGGCTCGTGCAGTTGCAGGTGGACGCCCCGCAGCCGGTCGATGAGGAAACGGTCGACAAAGAGCTCCCGGCGGGAACCGATCTCCCGGGTATCGGAGTCGTGGCTCGACCCCGCCCAGGCCGGACCCGGCGCCGGCAGAATGAGCACCAACAGGATGAATCCCAGGAACCGACTTGATCTCATACGATTTTCCTCCCACACGCAGGATGCCTCCCGGCGAACTTCTTGGCAAATCAGACTGGACCCTGGAGACCGAGTCGCCGCTTGCGTGAACCTCACTCAAGAAGAAGTCGTCTACAATATTCGGAGCGGTGTTGTCCAAAGCCTGCGTACGGAGGTCATAGCAGATGTCAATCACGACCCCACGGGGACTCGTAAGGTTCATTCTTCCAGGAGCAGTCTTGTTCGCTGGTCTCACCGCCTGCGCTACCAGGAGCGACTGGGCGGCGGTGCAAGGGCTGAGGGCTAAAAACATAACCGAAGTGCAACTGCACAAGGATACTGCGCCCCAGGGGAACCGTAAAATCAAGGGGCGTCTCGACTCGGTCACGGACGATTCCATCACACTTCGGCTCAAGGACGGGCAGAGGCACACCTTCGAGAAGCAGGATATCCACAGGGTGCTCACCCGCAGACCTTTCCGGAAAAGGACGGTGCTGCTGGGAACTCTAGGCAGCGTCGCTGGATATCTATTAGGCACAGCTATTTGGGGAAATGACAGCGGACATGGACCCTTCTTCTACTATGCCCTGCCTATGAGTTTCGGAGTGAGTGCCTTGGCGCAACTGCCGATGTTGAAGATCTACGAAGCCGCTCACTATCCCAAGATCCCAAGGGGAGACAGGCAGGCTGGAACCAGCAACGACTGATGGCTTGTAGGTCGATTTCTTCTAGGCCGCCAAACCGCCCCGCGGCTTCACTTCCTTCTCCAGGCGGTCCTCCAAGCGATCTTCGGCGATTTCGATCTCGTAAAGCGCCTGTAGGTTCATCCAATAGGTGGCGGACAAACCGAAGTACCGACCAAGGCGCAAGGCTGTGTCGGCCGTGATTCCCCGCTTGCCCCGGACGATTTCACTGATCCTCAGCGGCTGCACAGCGAGAATTTTGGCGAGCCGGTACTGAGTGATACCCATCGGCTCCAAAAACTCGGTCCGCAAAATTTCCCCGGGATGGATGGGCGCCAAGCTCTTGTCTTTATCCCGCATCGACTTCCCCTTCCTTCAGTGGTAGTCCACTATTTCGACATCATAGGCATCTCCACGGTCCCATCGGAAGCAGATCCGCGCTGTTCCCCAGAGACCCAACTGTCGATCCGGGCAAGGCCGGGCCGAAGGAAGGCTACTCCCCAGCGCTTGAAGCGGAGCCGGTCGCGGCCCGTCATCAGCAGGAAGTCGGTCACTGCCGCCTCGTAGCGCTGGGAGACCTGCGAGCTGTGCTCCCCCTCCCGGCAGATCTCGTGGCAAGTCAGACCGGACCCCTGGACAC
>JAPOYZ010000484.1 GCA_026706325.1 Candidatus Aminicenantota bacterium | reverse complement strand
AGCTTGACGTCCTCCTGTTCCAACTGTGCGCGTCCCAGGATTCTGTTCAAGCGGGCCAGGATCCGCTGCCGGGACAGGTGCGGGGGGAGGCCGGCCGATCTGAGGACGATCTCCAGGTGAGCGATCAAAGACCGGAATTCCGCCGGTTCTGCGAGGTTCAGGAAGGGAGATTCATCCGGCTCAAGACCCGACATGTGGAGGTCGTAGGCCACGAGTCCCACTGCCTGAGCCAGATTCAGGACCGGATAGTCCCCGGCCGTGGGGATTTCCACCAGCCATTCACAGAGCCGGAGCTCGTCCCTCGACAGGCCGTTGTCTTCGGGTCCGAAAACGATGCCCAGCGGTGCGGACCCGTACCGGGGCGCCAGGTCGCCGGCCAGCGTGCGGCTGCCGACGCGGCGGGTTCCTGTCTTTGGCGATCTCGCCGTGGTCCCTGCCATAATCCGAATCTCCCGCTTCGCCTCGCGGAGGGAAGGATAGTAGACGGCGTGGTCCACCAGATCGGCTCCCTTCATGGCCATCATTCGGGCCTCGGCACCGACCTCGCAACGGGGCCGAATCAGGACCAGGCGGCTGAATCCCATGTTCTTCAGGATGCGGGCGGCCGCACCCAGATTGGAGGCGAACTGCGTCCGGACCAGAATGAAGTGGAGATGATCCCTGGGCATCCTGGCCCGAAAGTCTACAACAAAGAAGAATGCGTATTCCGAGTGCTTTGTCCTGGTAGTTTGCTAAAATGATCGGGCGTTTGTGGGGTAGAGGCTGCCCCCGGCTTCGGTGGAGATCAAATTGGCCGTCGCACAGACCCGAACCTTCGTTCCCCAGCAGGAAGGCTTCCAGGCCAGCGTGGTGAATGACCTCAGTATTCAGGTCGCCACGGTGAACGGTTCCGGAAGCCAGAGCTCCAACAACGTGCTGATGCGGTCCATCTTCCAGATGGGCATTCCCACCAGCGGCAAGAACCTTTTCCCCTCCAATATCGCGGGACTGCCCACGTGGTTCACCATTCGCGCATCCAAACGAGGCTACGTCGGCTGCAAGCGGGAAGTGGACATCCTGATTGCAATGAACGCGCAGACGGCCCGTGAGGACGTGGAAACGCTGGACCCGGGCCGGGTCGTGCTCTACGAAGAGCGGCTCAAGCTCTCCGGGCTCCGGGATGACTTGATCTATTATCCCGTTCCGTTCAGCAAGTTGGCGGCGGAGGTGGTTCGGATTCCCAGGCTGCGCAAGCTGGTGGCCAACATGGCCTATGTGGGTTCCGTGGCCGAGTTGCTGGGCATCGAGCTGGAACAGGTGGAGGTGGCGATCGCCAAGTGGTTCAAGAAGAAGCAGAAAGCCATCGACCTGAACATCCGGATTGCCCACATGGGGGCACAGTATGTGAGGGATCATCTTCCCAAGCGCGATCCGTACGGGCTGGAAAGGATGGACAAGACCCGGGGCAAGATCATCATCGACGGAAATTCCGCCTGCGCCCTCGGCGCCATGTTCGGTGGAGTCACCGTGGTGACCTGGTATCCCATCACGCCGGCCAGCAGTCTGGGAGAAGCTCTCACCAACTACCTGCAGCAGTATCGAACCGACCCCGAGACCGGGAAAGCCACATTTGCGGTCGTCCAGGCCGAGGATGAGTTGGCGGCCCTCGGTATGGCCATCGGGGCCGGATGGTCGGGCGCCAGAGCCATGACCTCGACCTCGGGTCCGGGCATCTCGTTGATGAGCGAATTTACGGGGCTGGCCTATTTTGCCGAGATCCCGTGCGTTATTTTTGACGTTCAGCGGGTCGGTCCCAGCACGGGCCTGCCGACCCGCACCGCCCAGGGCGACATCCTGGCGTTGCACAGTCTCTCGCACGGGGACACGGCTCATCCTGTCCTGCTGCCCGGGGACATGGAGGAGTGTTTCGAAATGGCCCGGCAGGCTTTCGACTTGGCGGAGCGGCTGCAGCAGCCGGTCTTCGTCGGCTCGGATCTGGATCTGGGCATGAACAACTGGATGTGCGATCCCTTCGAATATCCCACCGAGCCACCGGACAGGGGCAAGGTCCTGACGGCAGCCGACTTGGAGCGCGCCGGGGAGTTTGCCCGTTACCGCGACTTGGACGGGGACGGAATCCCCTATCGCACGCTTCCGGGCACGGAACATCCCCTGGCCTCCTATTTCACCCGCGGGAGCGGCCACAACGACAGCGCCGGCTACAGTGAGCGGCCCGAGGACTATGTCCAGCTCATGGACCGCCTGAAGCGAAAGTACGATACGGCGAGGGACCTGGTGCCGCAGCCCGTGGTCGAGTTGCGAGAAGAGGCAGTGATCGGCATCATCGCCTACGGGTCGTCGGATTCGGCCATGGGAGAGTGCCGGGACCAGCTTCTGGAGGAGTACGGGATCGAGATCAACTACCTCCGGCTTAGAGCCCTGCCGTTGAGTTCGGCGCTGAAGGACTTCGTCGCCGTTTGCCGGCGAGTATACGTCGTCGAGCAGAATCGGGACGGCCAGATGGCCGATCTGATCCAACTGGAGTTGGGAGAGGCGGGCACCAAGATTCGAAAAATCTGTCACTACACCGGACTTCCACTGGATGCCCGTTTCGTCACCGAACAGGTGATCGCTGCCGAGCGTCCATCCTGAAATTACACCATGGCTTTACGTACAAGGGCGCCAAGGAAGCCAAAGAAAACCAACCGAATCGGGTTAGCCCGTTCCGCCTACCGGGGTCACCCGTCGACTCTGTGCTCGGGGTGTGGCCACGACGCCATCACCAACCAGATCATCCGGGCCTTCTACGAGATCGGCGTCAACCCGTACTCCGTGGCCTAGATGAGCGGCATCGGCTGCTCAAGCAAGACGCCGGCCTATTTCATGAACGCGTCTCACGGCTTCAACAGCGTCCACGGACGCATGCCTTCAGTCGCCACGGGGACCATGTTGGCGAATCGCGGCCTGGTCTGCATCGGGGTGAGCGGAGACGGAGACACGGCCTCCATCGGTCTGGGCCAGTTCTGCCATCTGCTGCGCCGCAACGTGCCCATGATCTACGTCATTGAAAACAATGGCGTCTACGGCCTCACCAAGGGCCAGTTCTCGGCGACCGCCGACGACGGCTCCACGCTCAAGACCGGCGTGGTCAACGAGTTGCCGGCCATGGACTGCTGCTCGCTGGCGATCGAGATGGGGTGCTCCTACGTGGCTCGTTCGTTTGCCGGAGACCCCAAGCAACTGGTGGCACTCTTGAAGGGGGCGCTCAGCCACAGCGGAACCGCCATGCTCGACGTGATCAGTCCCTGTGTGACCTTCAACAATCATCCCGGATCGACCAAGAGTTACTCCTGGGCCAAGGAACATGAGGAGTTGCTGCACCAGATCGATTTCATCCCCGGCTTCGAGCCCATCGCCGCGGTGGATTACGGGGAAGGTGAAGTGAAGGACGTGGAGATGCATGACGGGTCCGTCATCCGGCTGCGCAAGTTGGACATGGACTTCGATCCCATGAATCGCCGGGAGGCCGTGCGCATGCTCCACAGTTCCGCCGCTGACTCGGAGCTGCTGACCGGTCTCATCTACGTCAATCCGGTGGCCAAGTCGTTCCTGGACACGCTGAACCTGTGTGACGAACCTCTGGTGTCGCTGCCCCACGAAAAGGTCAAGCCGGGTCCGGAGGTCCTGCAACAGGTCATGCAGGACCTGATGTAGTTCGCCCCTCCGGCCGCTATCCGGTCTCTGACTTTCGAGCCCCCCACTGTCGGCCCAGCCCTGGTCAAGGGTCCGGCGAATTCCCCGGCCAATCGCAAGAGTCGCTCAAGGTCCGGTCGATGATCCACACCCAAGACCGGCCTCTGTGGAAAAGCTGTGGAAAACCTTCTGATCTACGCAAAAGGGGCAACTGCGCGCCGGTTCGGGACGGCCACCGACGGGTCTTGAGGCGACTTGCAGGCCAGGGTGGCGTTCCGTGTTATATTGTGTTAACATGTTATCACATGGAAACCATATTGGAGGAGAACGAGGCTCTCTGGGAGCTCTTCGACGCTATGTCCCGTCTCCAGGGCAGAGAAGAGTACGCCCTCTTCTTTCGAGATCTCTGTACCATGGGGGAGCTCACGGCCATGGCCGAACGTTGGCAGGTCGCCCGGTTGGTGGCGCGGGAGATCCCCTACCGCGAGATCCATCGGCTCACGGGAGTCAGCACGGCGACCATCACCCGGATCGCCCATTGGCTTCGATACGGCGAAGGCGGCTACCGGCTGATGATCCGGCGGCTGGGTGGAATCGAGCCGCCGCAAGCGGGGTCCTGATACTGCGGAGTCTTGGAGAGGAGTGGAGACGACGGCTGAGCGCAGGTGCGTTGAGATGAACGTTTACGACTATTCACGGTTGTCCGGCAGCCGGATCTCGAATCTTTGCCGCCGCAACCCGGTAGGAGACCCGGACCTTCTCAAGGTCTGCAGCCGGATTTTCTCGGCTGTCGAGGAGAAGGGTGACGATGCAGTCCGGGAGTACACCCTCCGATTCGACAGGGCGGAGATCCGGGAGCCCCGCGTCGCGAGGACGGAGTTCGAATCGGCCCTCGGACAGGTGTCGCCCGTCCGGCTGGAGGCCCTGCAACGGGCGGCGTCCAATATTCGGGCGTTTCACGCCGCCCAGGGTTTGAGGGAAGGCATCCTGGAGGTGGAGCCGGGAATCGCCTGCTGGCGGGAACAGCGGCCCATCGAAAGGGTCGGCCTCTATGTGCCGGGGGGAACGGCCGTCCTCCCTTCCACCGTCCTGATGCTTGGAGTCCCCGCGGTGTTGGCCGGTTGTCCGCGAGTTGTCCTCTGCACGCCCCCGCGCGGCGACGGCTCGGTGACTCCCGAGGTTCTGGCGGCCGCATCCATTGCCGGGATCCGCGAGGTGTTCCGGATTGGCGGCGCCCAAGCCATCGCGGCCCTCTGTTTAGGCACCTCTTCGGTGCCCCGGGTGGACAAGATCCTGGGACCCGGCAGTCCCGTCGTTCAAACGGCCAAGCTGTTGGCTCAACAGCGGGGAGTCGCCATCGACATGGTGGCCGGTCCCAGCGAGGTCCTGGTGGTGGCGGACGATACGGCCCGGCCCGGTTTCGTGGCCGCGGACCTCATCTCCCAGGCCGAGCACGGAGCCGACAGCCTGGCCATTCTGGCCTCGCCTTCGTTTGAGCTCATCGATCGAGTCAGACGGGAACTGGACCTCCGCCTCGGGGACCTCCCACGGCGGGACTTGGCAGCGGCGGCTCTGGGATCGAGTTTCGCAGTGCGGACCTCGTCCCTGGAGGAGGCCTTGGAGTTCGCCAATCGATATGCGCCGGAGCACCTGATCCTTCAGGTGCGCGAGCCGAAGCGATGGGTTGCACGGGTTCAAGCCGCCGGATCGGTCTTCCTGGGGCCCTGGTCTCCCGAGGTGGCTGGGGACTACGCCTCGGGGACCAACCACACGCTGCCCACCTCGGGTCTGGCCCGGAGTTTCTCGGGAGTCTCCCTGGAGAGTTTCGTCAAGAAGATCACGTTCCAGCAATTGAGCCGGGAAGGGCTCCGGTCGCTAGCCCCCACGTTGGAGGTGATGGCCGAGCTGGAACAGTTGGAGGGACACCGGCGGGCGGTCGAGGTGCGGATCGGAAGCGGGGAAGCCGGGCGGACACCGGCGGGAGACTGAGATGCAGGTACGCGAACTGGTGAGACGGAACATCCTGGAGCTCAAGGCCTACCGTTCGGCCCGCGACGAGGTGCAGGAGGGCGTTCTGCTGGACGCCAACGAGAGTCCTTTCGCAGTGGACTGGCGGGGGATCCAACTGAACCGCTATCCGGACCCCAACCAAACCCGGCTGAGGGAAGCGCTGGCGGCCTACACCGGCGTCCGTTTCGGGCAGGTGGTGGCCGGTTGCGGATCGGACGAGGTGTTGGACTGGATCTTCAAGATCTTCTGCCAGCCCGGTGAGGACCAGGTTGCCGTCGTCGAGCCCACCTACGGGATGTACCGGGTCATGGCGCAGACCTTCGGAGTCTCACTCGTCGAGTCGCGCCTGGACAGGGACCAACGCCTCGATGCCGACGCCTTCCTGAAGGAGGTGCCGTCTTCGGTGAAGGTGGTGTTCCTCTGTTCCCCCAACAATCCGACCGGCGATCTGCTGGAAACCGGGCAGATTCTGAAGCTGTGCCGGGAATGGAAGGGAATCGTCGTGCTGGACGAGGCCTACGTGGAGTTCTCCGAAACTCCGTCTCTGGTCGACCAGGTGGAGGTCTTTCCGAACCTGGTGGTGATGAGGACGCTGTCGAAGGCGTTCGGCAGGGCGGCCCTGAGGCTGGGATACGCGGTGGCGAGCCCCCTGGTGACCTCTTTTTTCCTCAAGGTCAAGGCGCCCTATAATCTCAGCTCGCTGGTCATGCAGAAGGGATTGGAAGCCCTGGAGGGTTGGGAGCGGCACCGGGACACCTGGCGGCGGATCCGCCGGGAGCGGGAGCGGTTGGCCCGAGAGCTGGCCGCGATGCCGGGCCTGGGGCGGATCTTTCCGTCTCAAAGCAATTTTCTCCTGTTCGACTGCCCCGGAGCCGGCTCCGTCTGCCGGAGGCTCCGGGAGACGGGTATCGTGGTCCGGGACCGCAGCGACCTGCCCGGGTTGTCCGAGTGCATCCGGGTCAGTGTCGGCACTCCGGAGGAAAACGACCTGTTTCTGAGAGAGTTGCGTCGAAGTCTGCCCTGAGTCTCCTGTCGTTCTCAGGGATCAACAGCGGAGAAGAAACGGTGAAGAGAACAGCATCGGTCGATCGAAAAACCAGAGAAACCCAGGTTCGGATCGAGCTGAATCTGGACGGCCAGGGCCGCTTCTCGGCCCGGTTGCAGGCCGGCTTCTTGAGCCACATGCTGGAGCTGTTGGCCTTGCACTCTTCCATGGATCTCCGGGTCCAGGGTGACGGAGACCTGCAGGTCGACGACCATCACCTGATCGAGGACGTGGGGATCGTCCTGGGGCAGGCGTTGAAACAGGCCTTGGGAGAGAAGCGGGGAATCCGCCGCTACGGGTGGACATTGCTGCCCATGGACGAGGTCCTGGTGGCGGTGGCCCTGGATCTGGGAGGGCGCTTCGCATTCCATAGCGACTACCGCCCCGTGAGAGAGAAGGTGGGAGACCTGGCCACCGAAATGGCGCCGCACTTCTTCCGGTCGCTCGCCGTCGAGGTGGGCGCCAATCTCCACATACAGTTCCTCAATCCGGGAGAGAACGAACACCATCGGATCGAGGCCATGTTCAAGGGATTCGGCCGGGCTCTGCGCGCTGCCGTCAGTCTCGATCCCGCCGCCGGAGGGAAGATTCCCTCCACCAAGGGAAGCCTATGATCGTCGTCGTGGATTACGAGGCTGGAAATCTCTACAACGTGGGCAACGCCTTGGCCTATCTGGGCGTGGACTTCGTCTTCTCCGGGGATCCCGAGCGGGTCGCAAGGGCCTCCAAGGTGATCCTTCCCGGAGTGGGCTCGGCCCGGGCCGCCATGGATTCCTTGCGGAAGCAGGGACTGGTCCCGGTCATTCAACGGCTCCGGGTTCCGTTCCTGGGGATCTGCCTGGGCCTGCAGATCCTGTTCGACGTTTCCGACGAGGAGGACACCCCCTGCCTGGGGGTCATGAGCGGCCGGGTGCGAAGCTTCGACGATTCCAGGGTCAAGGTGCCTCATATCGGATGGAACCAGATCCGGCGCAGCGGTTCCTCGCCGGGCGAGACAGGTGCCGGCAGGTTGCTCGACGGTATCCCTGACGGTTCATACTTCTATTTCGTGCACAGTTACTACGCTCCTTCCGGATCGGCCGAGACGGTGGCGGTCACCGATTATTCCGGTTCCTTCGCCTCCATGGTTTCCCGGAAGAATTTCTGGGGCGTCCAGTTTCATCCGGAGCGGTCAGGCGAGCCGGGGCTCCGGGTGCTCAAGAACTTCGTTGCGGTGGATGAGCCATGCTCGTGATCCCGGCCATCGATCTGGTGGATGGTAAGTGCGTGCGCCTGGTTCGAGGCGAATTCCATCGCAAGAAGGTCTACTCGGGGGACCCGGTGGAGCAGGCCCTGGAGTTCCAGGAGGCGGGTCTGACGCGGATTCACGTGGTGGACCTGGAAGGCGCCCGCTTTGGGGAAGGCCGCAACCGGAATTCGATCCGCAGGATTCTCTCCCGCGTGCGGGCCACCGTCCAGATCGGCGGCGGCATTCGCGAGGAAGCGGATGTCTCCCAGCTCCTGGACTGGGGCGCCGGCCATCTGATCCTCGGTACGTCGGTCCTGGAGACCCCGGAAAGGGTGGAGGGATGGATCTCCAAATGGGGACCCTCTCCCTTCATCGTGAGTGTCGATCTGCGCCGCGGCCGCCTCCAGGCGCAGGGTTGGGAGCGGGAGAGCAGCCTGGCGTTGGAGGCCGTGCTCCGGAGAATCGTGGACTGGGGCATCGAACAGATCATCTGCACCGACGTGGAACAGGACGGAATGCTCAAACGTCCCGGGTACGCAGCCTGCCGGACAATCTTGGGATTGTTGCCCGCTCACGTGCTGTTGGTGGCGGCCGGCGGCGTCACGACACCCGGGCACCTTTCCAGGCTCGACGGAATGGGAGTGGGGGGAGCCATTATCGGCCGGGCGTTCTACGAGGGGAAGATCTCATTGGAGGAGATGGCTCGTGTTGGCTAAGCGCATCATTCCGTGCCTCGACGTCGCCGGCGGGCGCGTGGTCAAGGGCATTCATTTCGTGGACCTGAGGGATGCCGGGGACCCGGTTGAGCTGGGCCGGCGGTATTACCGGGAGGGAGCGGACGAGTTGGTGTTCCTGGACATCACCGCAACCGTCGAGGAGCGGAAGACGACCCTGCATTGGGTCCGAAGAGTCGCCGACTCCATCTTCATACCCTTTACCGTCGGAGGAGGTATCACCTCGCTGGCGCGAATCCGGGAACTGCTCCGGGCGGGGGCCGACAAGGTGTCCATGAACAGCGCGGCGGTCAAGCGGCCGGAACTGATCCGGGAATCCTCCCGGGCCTTCGGCGCCCAATGCATCGTGCTGGCGGTGGACGTGAAACGGCACGGAAAGTCGTGGAAGGTCTACATCGGGGGCGGGCGCTACGAGACCGATTGGGACGGTTTGGAATGGATCCGGCGAGGCGCCGAGCTGGGAGCCGGCGAGATTCTCCTCACCTCCATGGATCGTGACGGCACCCAGTCCGGATACGACCTGGAGTTGTTGCGGAAGGTCGATTCACTGGTCCGGATTCCGGTCATTGCCTCGGGCGGAGCCGGTTCTCCGCAACATCTCTTGGACGGGGTCCGGATCGGCCGGGCCGACGCCATCCTTGCGGCCAGCATCTTCCATTACGACCAGTATTCCATCGCCGCCGTGAAGGAGTTCCTGGCGGAACGCGGAGTCCCGGTTCGTCCGGTTCCCCGAGCCGCCGCCAAGTGACTCAGGTCTCAATACTCCCGTCCGGATGCCGGCCCGTGATGAACGCCTGGACGAAGGGGTCGGATGAGGAGTAAAGCGCCTCCAGATCTCCTTCGAAATGGATACGGCCGTCTTTGAGCAGAATGATCCGGTCGGACACGGTGGCCAGACACTGCAGGTCGTGCATGA
>JAPOYZ010000374.1:6653-9658 GCA_026706325.1 Candidatus Aminicenantota bacterium | reverse complement strand
CGGCTCGCTCTGGATCGGCGACCGGGACCTTGCGCAAATGAGTCCCGGCCAATTGGCTCATCATCGCCAGCACACCGTGGGAATGGTGTTTCAGTTCTTTCACCTGGTTCCGACCCTGACCGCTCTCCAGAACGTGGAACTTCCCATGGCGTTCACCGGACTGGCCCCCGGCGCGCGTTCGGATAAGGCCAAGTCACTGCTGGGTAACGTGGGACTCTCCCACCGGCTGGACCACGTTCCCTCCCAGCTCTCCGGCGGCGAGCAGCAACGGGTCTCCATCGCCCGTTCTCTTGCCAACGACCCCCAGTTTCTGCTCGCCGACGAGCCCACCGGCAACCTGGACAGCGCCACCGGCAGCGAGATCCTGGAGATCTTCAAGCGGCTCCACCAGGAGGGACGCACCGTGATCTGCGTGACGCACGAGCAGGACCTCTGGATGGAGTGCCTGGACCGCGTGATCGAGTTGAGGGACGGCCGCCTGTTCCGGGAGGAACGGCCGGGGTCGAGCCACGCCGCCGGCAACGGAAACCCGGGAGAAGGATGATGCCCTGGAGAGACGTCTTGCAGATGGCGTGGCGCAACATCGGGCAGGCGCGCCTCCGCTTCGTTCTGACCTGTCTGGGAGTGCTGATCGCCATCTCCACCCTGGTGGCCCTGGTGAGTTTCGGGGCCGGGCTGCGCCAGCAGACGGTCGAGAACCTGGAGGTTCGGGAGGTCTTCACCTCCTTCCAGATCCTGGGGCCCGGCCGGGCCCAGAGTTTCCGGCGATTTCGCGATCCCGATCCGGATCCGAATACGGGCGGCTCCCGCGCCCGCCCGGTTCTGGACGAGGCCCTGGTCCGGAGAGTCGCCGCCCTGGATGGGGTCGTGAGCGTCCAGCCGGACATACGCTTCGCGGCTCGTCTGGAACACGGGGACAAGGTTCACCTGACCCGGGTTCGCGGCGCCGGTCCGCACGTGGCCCCCCTGTCGCCCTATTCCAAGATTACTGACGGCCGGTTTCTCTCCGGCACCAACGGCGCCGAGATCGTCCTCACCGGCCGGGTGGCCCGCAGGCTGGGCTTCGAGCCCCCGGGACAGGCGGTGGGGGAGACCATCCAGCTCCTGACCGATCGTCTCAAGCCGCAGGTCACCGAGGGGGACCTCCCGTTCGAGACGGTTCGACTCGACTTTCAGGTGGTCGGCGTCCTGCCGCGCCTCCTCCCCAATCAGACCAATCCGTTTTTCCGGGGTGTGGTCGTCCCCCTGGACGAGGCACGCCGGCTCTGGAAGGAGAATGCGAGCGGGATGGCTTCCCTGTCCGGTCTGACCTCTCTGGAGGAAGGGCGGGGACGGGAATACGACAGCGTCGACGTGCGAGTGGCGGATCTGGTGAGTCTGGAGCGGGTTCGGGAGGAAGTCCGGTCGTGGGGAGCGGCGACGTTCGCCATCGTCGACCAGATGAAACGAATCCAGGAGGCCTTTCTGGTGCTGGAGGTGGTCCTTGGCGTCTTGGGCGGAATCGCCATGCTCGTGGCTTCCTTGGGCATTGCCAACGTCCTGATCATTTCGGTCATGGAGCGCCGCCAGGTCATCGGAATCATGAAGGCCATCGGAGGAACCGACCGGGACGTGCGCCGCATTTTCCTGGCGGAGGCCGGTCTGATCGGGTTTTCAGGCGGCGTTGTGGGCCTCCTCGCGGGCTGGACTCTGACTCGAATCGCGACGGTGTTCATCGACCGCTACTTCCAGAGTCACGAAATTCTGAATCCCCCCGACCTCTTCGCCTATCCACTTTGGCTGGTTGCGGGCGCCATCGGTTTTGCGGTGGGCTTGAGCCTGCTTTCGGGAGTCATCCCGGCCAATCGCGCCAGCCGGGTCGATCCGGTCCAGGCTCTCCGGCAAGGCTGAATCGAGATGGCCTCCCAGTGAGAAATGCGGGTTACGGACCAGGCAGGCGTTGCTCCGGGGCGGATGATCGCACGGGCGGGGTGGGCGCAGGGTCGCCGGTCTGCCGTTTCTCTTCGGGGACGATATCCCGGGGAGGGCGCATCAAGGGTCGAGCCGGACGGCTGCCGGAGGGGGGTGTGACGGGAGGAACCCGGGACGTCCGTGAAGCCGGGGACCGGCTCAACGGCGTCGTCCGGGATGGAGTTGGCGTCAATCCGCGAGGCGCCGCCGTCTGGGGCCGGCCTCCCCGCCCCCGGACCGGACTTCCAACGACCGCGGCCGGCGGCGGCGAGGTCGAACTCGTGGCCGGCGACTCGAGCGGGGCCGTCTCCGATCCGGGCCGGGGAAGCCTTCCGGGCGCCGGACTCCGGCGTTCCGGGCCCGGAATCGACACCTCGGGCGAGAGGCTCTCGGGCGGGCTTCCCTCCTGACGTATGGGACGCACGATCTCCTCGGCCGGATCGGTGCTCCAATAGGTCTGAGTCAGAGTGTAGACGACGAACAGGGCCGAAGCGGCGACCAGGGCGGTGTTGATCTGATTGGCGTATTTCACGGCGGGTCACTTGCTCCCATAGACCCGGATAGCTTACCAGTCCGTGGTGAAACGCCCACGCCGCACCCGGGCCGGGGCCGCGGCCACCGGTTTCCGGTTCGCATTTGAACCGCTGGTAGGCTATCTTGAGGTTTCCCAATGCTCAGGCGCACTCGCTGGATCTTGACCAGTCTGTTGGCTCTGAGTGTTCCTTTCCCCGCTACGGCGCAAGATGCCGCTCCGAAGGAAAAAGTCGACGGGGCCGGCACCTCGAGAGTCGAAGTCGAGATGGCGGTGGAGCACATTCGGGTCACCTTCCTGGTTCGCGACGACCGTGGTCACCTGATCCGCAATCTCTCCAAAGACGACTTTGTCGTGATGGAAAACGGCCGGCCCCAGAACATCACTCTGCTTGAAGAGCAGGAGGTTCCCATCAACGTGGCGGTCATGGTGGATACGAGTTGGAGCCTCCAGGATCTGCTGAAGAATGCCGTGGAGACGGCCATCGACTTCTTCCGCGGGTTGGAGAACGAGAGCGCAGCCG
>JAPOYZ010000374.1:0-6643 GCA_026706325.1 Candidatus Aminicenantota bacterium | reverse complement strand
CTCCGCAGTTGATCCTGAACTGGGACGAGAGACCGCAGGATATCCGGTCGCTGATGGCGCGTGTCACCAGCGACGGCAAGACGGCTCTCTACGATTCGGTGATCTGGGTCTGCCGAAACGTCCTCAGTTCGCGATCGGGCAAGAAGGTGGTCGTCCTGATCAGCGATGGAATCGACACCGCCAGCCGGTCCAGTTTCCGCGAGATGATCCGAATCTCGCGGCAAGAGGAAGTCACCGTCTACCCCATCATCTACACCAACCAGTTCATCCAGAACTACCGCCTGGAACTGGGCGACCGGGAGGCGCCGGTCCGGAGCAACATCAGCCGCGCCTTTCACCGGTTCGTCGTGTCCCAGAACCGGTTTCTGGACCAGACTCGACGCTATGGAGGACGGACCATCTTCTCGAACGCCTTCCTCGATCTGAGACAGATCTACCGGGACATCATCGAGGAGATGAAGAGCCGCTACGTCCTGTACTACCAGTCGGACGGCCGCGATGAGGACGGGTCGCACGAAGTCCGGATGTTCACCCGGAGGGTTCCGGGAAGGATCTTCGTCGAGTTCAGCCAGTGACCGGGCGCGCTGCCAAATGGATGAGGCGTGTAGAATGTGGGTTCAATGTTTCGGCTGGCCAACAATCCATAACGACTGGATATGAGAGATGAGTGACAAACAGGCGATTCTGAACGCGCTGAGAAAGGTTCAGGACCCGGACCTCCGGCGGGACATCGTCTCGCTGGGGTTCGTCAAAGAGGTCAAGCTCTGTGGTCCGGCGGCCGCCGTCACCATCGAATTGACCACGCCGGCCTGTCCGGTGAAGGACCTGATGCAGGAGCAGGCGCGGCAAGCCATACTGTCGCTGCCGGGAATCGAAGAGGCCCACGTCACCATGACGGCGCAGGTCCGATCGTCCATGGGATCGCGCGGGGCCGCCCTCCTTCCCGACGTGAAGAACGTCATCCCGGTGGCCAGCGGAAAAGGCGGAGTGGGGAAGTCGACCGTCAGCGCCAACCTGGCCCTGGCCCTGGCCCGGAGCGGCGCCAGCGTCGGCCTGTTGGACGCCGACGTCTATGGGCCTAGCATTCCCACTCTCATGGGGATCTCCAGCAGGCCGGACATGGCGCCCGGGAACCGCATCCTCCCGTTCCGGCAATACGGCGTGGGCGTCATCTCCATGGGTTTCTTCCTCCCCAAAGACAAGGCCGTCATCTGGCGGGGCCCCATGCTGGACAAGATGATCGGCCAGTTCCTGGGCGGGGTCCAGTGGGGAGCGCTGGACTATCTGGTGATCGATCTGCCGCCGGGAACCGGGGACGTTCAACTGAGCCTCTGCCAGAAGATCTCCCTGACCGGAGCGGTGGTGGTCTCCACGCCGCAGGACGTGGCCCTGAACGTGGCCCAGAAAGCCATCATCATGTTCAACCAGTTGAACTGTCCCGTCCTGGGGATGGTGGAGAACATGAGCTACTACGTCTGCAGTTGCTGCGGCGCACGCGAGGCCATCTTCGGAGATGGAGGCGCGCAGCGGGTGAGCGAGCAGTTGGAGCTTCCGCTGTTGGGGGACATCCCTCTCTCCACCGACATTCGAGTCCAGTCCGACCGGGGCCGCCCCATCGTTCTGGACGCTCCCGAGTCGCCGGCCGCCCGGTCCTTCGTGAGCGTCGCCGAGAACCTTGCGGCGCAGATCAGCATCCGCAATATGTCCAGCGAGCTGAATCAGGAGATCCAGATCGCCTTCTAGCTCCGAGGCTCAAGCACCTCGTTGAACATTCCTCGCCGGATCGCCCGGGCCAATCAGCACGACGTCGCCATCACCTGGAGCGACGGGCACGAGAGCCTCTATCCGGCTCGGGATCTCAGGCTGGCCTGCCCCTGTGCCTCCTGCGTCGACGAGATGACGGGTCTCCGCATCCTGCAGCCGGGCCAGGTCGGCGAGGGCGTCGCTCCGGCGTCTCTGGAACTGGTGGGGCGTTACGCGATCCGGATCTGGTGGCAGGATGGGCACTCCAGCGGCATCTACACCTTCGACTACTTGAGGGAGCTTTGCGCCTGCAGCGAATGCCGGAGCTGATTCAAACAGTCTTCTTGAGCTGACGGCGGCCCACCCACGCCGTGGCGTGGGCGGTCAGGGCCGGCGACAGGCGGTTCAGGCCGATGAGCAGCCTTCCGAGTCCCGTCATGTGAACTTCCCGGCGCCGCCGCCGGACCGCGCCGACGATGGCGCGCGCCACCGATTCCGAGGTATCCGGACGGAATGGCCGGCTGGCGGCCTGGGCGCTCTCGGTGCGAGTGGCCGCCTCCTGGAACTCGGTTGCCGTATAGCCGGGGCAGATGAGGCTGATTCCCACGCCGCTTCCTCTGAGCTCGCCCCAAAGCGATTCGGCCAGGGCCGCCTGCGCGAACTTGGTCACGCAGTACGCCGAATTGAAGGGCATGGCCCTTTTCCCGATGACGCTGCTGACCAGGACGATGTGTCCGCTTCGCTGCCGGAGCAGCCCGGGAAGAGCGGCGTGGATGGTCTCGTATCCGGACTGGAAGTTGACCTGCCAGATACGATTCATGGCCTCCGGGGGAATCTCGGTCACCGGACCTACGACACCGTAACCGGCATTGGAAATGACAACGTCCAGACCCTGGAGCTGCTCGCGGCACTCGCGGACGATTGCCGTGCCGCGTCCGGGGCGGCTCAGATCGTGGGAAGCCCAGACGGCTTGGGGCGCGCCTCTGCGGCGGCACTCATGGGCCACCTGCTCCAACCGTTCGCTGCGGCGGGCCACCAGGAAGAGCTCGCACTCTTTTGCGGCAAAGGCGTAAGCGGTAGCTTCACCGATTCCCGCCGACGCTCCGGTGATGAGGACCTTCTTCTCTTGCATGGATTCGCGATGAGACGCCGTGTTTCTCTCAGCGGCCAGGATCGATCCTCGGATGCCGCGACGGGTCGATTCCGCCAGGTCCGGGGTGGTTCATCGTCGAGTCTTGGACAGACTCATTGCGCCTCTCCAGCGGACCGCCTTGAGTTGCTCCAGTTTCATCTCGAGGGAGGTGCCGGGCAGGTCGCTGTCCGCCAGGGTCAAAAGCAGGGGAATGGCCCTGCCGGACTTGGGTTTGATGTCCATTTCCTTCCAGGCGAAGAGAACTTCCACCGTGGCCGTGTCCTGTTTCTGCCTGGCGGTGACGATGGGTGCGGACGTGGCGGTTTCCATCCCCCTGTAACCCTTCAGCAGGCGGTGCCATCCAAAGGGTCCGCGGCTTTCGATTCGAGGAGTCATCCAGAAGGTGTAGTCGTAGTCGGACCGCCGAATGTGGAATTTCAGGTAATCGTAAAACAGTGTGCGGTCCCGGCGCCTCCGATCAGGAGTCATCCAGACCGCGTCCCGCCTGCGGACCCGCTCGATATCCCAGACGTCGTCGGTCCACTGCAACGCCAGGTAGAGGTTTTCCTTGTCCCAGAGGCCCTGAATCCGAAGTTCGACGTCTCCCTCCTTGAACCCCTCGTCGCCGGCCGAGGGTGAGAGCTTCACCCAGGGCACTCCCTGCCACTCGTCGGTGAACCCGTCGATCTGGATGTGCCTGTCCCGTTGAGGAATTTCCCAGCGCTGCTGGCCCCAAACGCCGGCGACGCTCAGGAAGAGACATCCTGCAAACGTCAATAGAGTTGTCTTGGACACCGGTCCGATCTGTTTCCAGGTCAAGGCGGTCACCTCTCTGCTGTTTCGATCAGAGACTTCGGGAGCGACCGCATTGTAGCACCAGCACGCCCAAGCCGGAATCTCCCGTCCTTTTCCGGGGGTTGTCAGACAGTCCCCATGGAGCGTACTCTCTGCCGGTAACCGGAGCAGGTTCGGCGAACGCGGCGATGATGAAAATGTCCTCTGTACTCTTCGTATGCACCGGCAACTCTGCCCGCAGCCAGATGGCCGAGGGCTTCGCCCGGTGCCATGGTGCGAAATGGGTCCGGGTGGACAGTGCGGGTGTGCGCCCGGCTGGTCTCAACCCGTATGCCGTCTGGGCCATGAATGAGGTGGGCATCGACATCTCGCAGCAGACCTCCGACGCGCTGGGAGACAAGGACCTTCGGCGCTACGATCATTTCATCACCCTGTGCGGGAACGCCCGGGACTCGTGTCCGGTGCTGCCGGCTGAGCTTCGATCGGAACATTGGGACCTTCCCGACCCGGCGGGGACCTGGGGGACGCCCGAGGAAAGGATGGGCGGCTTCCGGGTGGTCCGATATCTGATCGAGCAGCGGGTCATGGAGTTGCTGAATCGGCTCGCCCGGTGAAGGAGCATGTGACGGAGGATGTTGGAGGCTGCTAGAATTCAAGCCATGTTCCGGTCTTTTCTCTGCGCCGTCTTGTTGTTGACGCTATTGCAGCCCGCCTGCTTCTGGCGGAAGAAACCGATCGAAGAAAGGGTCTTCGACGTCTACGGCACGGTAGAGTCCATCGGTCCGGACGAGCTGGTCATCACCGCCCGCAAGAAGGGCCGCCTCACCTTCGCCATGACCGACGCCTCCATCAAGGGTGGGGACTTCGGGCCCGGCGCCTACGTCCACACCTACTACAAGCTCAAGGGGGACGTGAAAGAGGTGACCATGGTCGTCGAGAAGATCGATTGAATGGAACTCCTGAAACCATGAGCGGATCCATTCGACTCCCCGAGGACTTCGATCGTTTCTTGACCATACCCAACGCCGGGGCCCGCTTGGAAGAGGCCATGGAAGTGGGGAAGAAGATGGCCGGAGCCGGGATTCCACTTCTACCCAATCCGGACCATGCCGCCATCTTCAGCGACCCTCCGCACCTGGTCGCCGGACCGCTGAGGGAACTGGGTTACGTGGCCGGCTGGGACGCCCGCTGCTACCCCTCGCCGGTGGACGGCCACGACTACATCAACGTCCCGTCGGGCCTGGTGGAAAACAGCGCCGCCAGGGACCAGGGTTGGTTCGACTACGTCGCCGTGGTCCATCCCGTCGACCAGCCGGCGCGGGATCAAATGCTCCGGCAGGGACAGGGCAACCCGTTCATCCATCACATCACCTGGGGCATCGAGCCGCCGCCGTCGGATGGCCGGGACGCGCCTCTGGAGCGGGCCGGCCGCATCATCTCCTTCATGGTGGAGATCCGGACCCGGATCCCGGGTTTGCTGGCTTCAGAGCCGGGCACTCTGATCATGGCCCTCCCTCGGGAGATCGCGGAAAACCCGGAGTTGGAACGCCGGCTTCCCGGGTGGATCGGAGACTTGACGGAAGAGGATTACCAGATCGAGACCATGCAGGGGGGTGGTTTCCTGCTCCAGTTCTTCGTCCTCACCGGAGGCAGAATCGAGGTCGCCCTTCGGTCCGGCACTCGGCAGACCTTCAACCCCAAGAGCGTCCACAAGATCTCCCGCGACGAAATCAGCACCGACCAGCTCGACAAGCCTCAAATGTGACTCTCGTAGACACTGCATTCTCCCCCAACCATGCCCGCGCCCTCCATCGATGGGTGCCGTGGATCGCCGGGTTCTCAGGATCATTTGTCGCCGGAGTCCTCGATGCGGTGCGAATTCGAAGCCGTCGAATGCGCATTTTGGATCCATTCGCAGGAGTGGGCACGACGTTAATCGAAGCGCTCAAGCAGGGCGACGATGCGATCGGCTACGAGATCAATCCATGGGCTGCGCTGGCATGCAGGGCGAAAACCCGGGCAGCAAACTACGATGTCTCCATACTGGAGGCGATGATTGTCCGATTCGACGATTATGGCGAGGAAGAATCGTGGCTGAATGGAGGGCCAAAATCAGAGCGGCCGAAAGGTTTTCGAAGTCGAGTTCCGTTTTTCAGCCTGGGCATTGAACTCCAGGTCCTGGCGTGTTTGGAATTCATCGAAGAGCAGACGACCGGTTGGGTCAAGGACCTTTTTCAAGTTGCCTTTGGCTCAGTTATGGTCAGCTTTTCCAATTACTCTTATGAACCAAGCCTCGGCACGCGCGCCGGCGCCGGCAAGCCCAACATCGAGTTTGCGGACGTTTTCGGCATCGTCCGGCGCAAGTTGTTGCAGATTCACGACGATATCGTGACATTCCAGGATATTATGGCCAAGTGTGACCGGACTCCGTCGGCGACGGTTCATTCGCTCTCCTATCTGGACCACGCGGATCGGATCGAGCCCCAAAGCATCGATGTGGTTGTTACGTCGCCTCCGTACCTCAACAACTATCACTACTTGAGAAATACGCGTCCTCACTTGTACTGGCTCGGGATGGTCAGCGAACCGTCCGAACTGAAAGCCATCGAACACCGGAGCTTTGGACAGTTCTGGCAGACGGTTCGATCCGGTCCCGAAGCCGTACTGAATCCCAGTCTGCCTCAATTGGCTGAAAAGTTGCGGGAACTGAGAGGGCGTCACCCGGAGAAGGGTGTCTACGGCGGCGCAGGATGGGCAAACTACGCAACCGTCTACTTCAACGATTGCCAGCGCTTCTGCGCCAAGACTCTGAGTCGAATGCGTCCCGGTGGCACGGTAGTCGTCGTCATCGGCAACAATATTCTGCAAGGCATGGAGTTCCAAACAGATCGATTGTTTGCCGAAATCGCTGAGAGGGAAGGGTTCAAAATCATTGACATGCATGAGGTGCGCAAGAAACGTACCGGAAACAGC
>JAPOYZ010000573.1 GCA_026706325.1 Candidatus Aminicenantota bacterium | reverse complement strand
CAACCCCTGCCGCCCGGGCAGGTCGTACAATTTTGTGCCCCACTTGCAGAGAAATCGAATTGAGTCAACCTAAGATATTGAAATCATTGGACAAAAGAGGCACGGTTGCATGGACCGTCCGAAAAATCAGGGCAACGCGCACATCGGGGGTCTATCGCAATGAGCCCGCGGCGTGAGCAGGTTCCCTCCAACATCGTGGCGGCTTCAACCCGAGGCTGCTAATCTGATGCCATGGTGTTCGATGCTTCACGGAACAGGATCCGGCCAGGACAACTTCTCTATCAGGACCGTTACAGAGAAGTCGAAATGGGCATCGCCTTCAAGAAGATCGTCTGTGGCCACTGCGATTTTCCTGGATTCTACAAGTACCGGGTCCAGCAGCTGAGACGGCGGCCCAGGATCCTGGTGGAGGAGGATCAAGAAGTTCGCCTGGACCATGAGGAGATCTGGGAAACGATTCCCCGGTTCGCTGAAATACCCCAAACCCTCAAGTGCAAGCGGTGCCGTGAAGTACTGGGGTCGTACGTCCTCTGCGTCTATTGAGAATCGTCGAGTCGATCCGCCCGGATTCCGTGGCCGCGCGTCATCGGCCGGTCCCGTTTCCCTCAGCGGTGGGGGCTTTCGAGCCAAACCCGATCGGACTAGCCGTTCCCTCCCCTCCATCCGTTGATGATGGTCTCCCTCAGGTCGAAGCCGAATGCCCGTGCGGAGACGACCACGATGGGAGCGCCCTGCAGCCGCTTGTAGACCGATGAGTTCAAGCTCCGGTAGATTCTTCCTGAGAGTCTGCTGAATTCGGGTTCGCCGTATCTCTCATAGATCCCGCCTTCCTGCGTGGGATATCTGGCCGGGTCCAATTCCTGGCGCCGGAACCTGATATTCAATTCGGAGGGACTGCTGCCCCGTTCCACGAGATCGTTGACCAATGGTCCGACCACGTCGTAGTCGAACGGGTCCTCCTGATCCTCCTTCAGCTCTGCGGAAGGAGCGATCGAGAAGATCTCCTCGGGAATCATGGTGCGGCCCCACCTCCGATTGACGTGTCTGGCCAGGGCGTAGACATCCGGCTTCGACAAGTCACCGATGACTGAGAGGCCTCCGACCATGTCGCCGTAAAGGGTCGCGTAACCCAGGGCGATCTCTGTTTGGTTCCCGTTGGTGAGGAGCAGGGCCCTCCGGTCGTTGGACTCGGCCATCATGATCAATCCCCGAACCCTGGCCTGGAGGTTCTCTAGGGTCACCGACAGGTTCATGGGATGAAGGTGCTCTTCGAACGCTTCCGTGATGGTGTCCACCATCTTCTGTATAGGCACTTCGTGATAGTCCAACTCGAAGTTTCGGGCCAGCTTTCGGGCCGCCCCCAGAGTTGTTGCCGAGTTGTATCGAGAGGGAAGACTGTAAACCGACAGCAGGTCTCTTCCCATGGCCTCGTAGGCGATGGCGGCCCCCAACGCCGAATCGATGCCCCCGGAAATGGCCTCCAGGACTCCCGTGAAGATCCCGATCTTGTCGTAGTAATCGCGGACGCTCATCACCAGCGCCTGATAGATCTCATCTTCCCGGCTGAAGGGCGGGACAGGCACCGGAGTGGATACTCCGTCCTCGAAGACGACTTCCTCCTGAGATTCCCTGAACTGCGGGAGAGCGCTCACGAGTTGTCCACTCCGGTCGTAGGCCACACTGAAACCATCGAAGGGAATGATGTTTTTCCCGTTGTCGCCGACTCCGACCGTATTGACGTAGATCACAGGCAGCGCATGATGCCGGATCTGCTTTCGGATCACCGAATCTCGAATGAAACGCTTGCCGTCCCGGCTTCCCGGATTGCTGCCCACGAAGGGGCTCGCGTTGATGCAGAAAAGGTAACGGGCCCCCTTTTCCCGATACAGGGCACATGGCTTGAGGGCATAGGACTCGTCCCAAAGGTCCTCGCAGATCAGCACACCGATGGGAACGCTTCCCTGACCCGCGGGAATGGTCACCGGCTCTACTTCCTCGCCCGGGACGAAATAGCGTTTGTCGTCGAAATAACGATACGCGGGAAGCAGTCTCTTCCGGACGACCTGCAGAAGCCTTCCGTGGCTCAGTACAGCCGCCGCGTTGTGGCGAACGACTCTCCCGTCGGGGCCCAACTTCGCGTCGTCGAAATCGATGAAGCCGACGATGGCGGAAATGTCCCGGCACGCGGGCAGGATCTCTTCTATGAGGCATCTCTGGTTGGCCCGCAGGAACTCCAGGTTGATCAGGAGCTTCTCGTCGAGGCAGTAACCCGTGAGGCACATCTCCGGCAGCACGACCAGGTCCGCTCCCCGCTCCCGGGCCGTCCGGATCGTCGCTACGATCTTCCTGCTGTTGCCCCTGATGTCACCTGTCTTCGGGTTGATCTGGGCCAGGGAAACCTTGAACCTCATGATCGTCAAGTCTCGGCAGGCTCGCACGCAGATCCTGACTCATCCATCCATGCGAGCTCAAGGCTCCTACAGCATATCGCCCTTTCTCAGCCAATGTGGAACCGGGAGGCATACGAATTGCTGTGATATTCTCGGCTCGGCCAATGGTCACCCAGCTTCCCCCCGAACACTCGTATGGTGAATTCTGTGAACAGGAGGAGAGATAAGTGCCACAAAAGATGAACAGGCGGACCTTCGTTGCCTCCACCGCTGCCGGAGTGGCTGCGGGAGGAGTCTCTGCGGGATCGGCATCCCGGCCCTCCAGCGCCGGCTCACCGCTGAAAGACTACGCACCCAGGGGTTCTCGACGGATCGTCTATGTCAGCGATCCGTCCAGCGTCGCCATGAACTATCTTCCCGATCCGGCGACGGAGGAGTCGATTCGGGGTTGGGTGGATCAACTCTCCGAGGCCCGGGTCGATGTCTTTATTCAGGAAGCCTACACCCAGGGTTGGACCACCTATTGGCGGGTGGAGGGCCTGGAATATGACGCCCGGCCTCAGCACCGCCGGTTCCTTCCCCTTCTGGAGCGCGGGGTTCAGCCCTTGGAAGTCCTGGTGGACCAGTGCCACAGGCGGGGAATGGAGTTCCTGGCCGGCATCCGAATCAACGATAATCATGGCCACATCTCCGTCGAGCAAGGCGTCGGCGCGGGAGCCGGTTTTCTCGTCGACCACCCCGAATGGCAGATCCGGGAGCTGCCGCCAGGACCCTACTACAAGCTCAGCACTCCGTTGGACTTCACCTTTCCCCAGGTTCGGGACTACATCGTCGATGTCATGGGCCGGTTGGTCGATCGCTTTCCCGTCGACGGTTTGGAGCTCTGCTTCCGGGACCATCGCTATTTCCCGCCGGGCAAGGGTCCCGAGCGCAAGCATCTGATGACCGACCTTGTAGCGCGGACCCGGGCCATTCTGGATGAAGCGGGACGGCTGAGGAGGAAGAAGCTGCTCTTGGGGGCGCGGGTCTTCCAGACCCTGGACGAATGCCGGTCCCTGGGGTTGGATGTGGAGACCTGGATCTCTCGGGGACTCATCGACTTCGTCGCCCCCAACGACACCATGCACACCGAACCCAACGTGCAATACGAGGAGTTCCGCCGTTTGACCGACAACGGCAACTGCCTCCTCTATCCCGGAATGCTTCCCTGGACCAGCCAGCGCATGCGGAGGCGTCTGGGCAATGGACACATGTCCCTGGATCAGCAGCGGGCGGCGGCCGCCAACATGTACGCGGCGGGAGCCGACGGGATCAGCTTCTACAATCATTTCGTTACCCTGACCTGGGCCCCCTTCTATCCCCAGCGGCTTCGGGAAATGGCCGCCGTGCGGCAACCCGAGTTGGTGATGACGGGTGACAGGCACTACGTCTTCGAGCCGTCGTGGGGCGGCAGCCTCGGGTTCGGCAAGGACCGGGCCTCCACCGGCGCGGTCAAGGCGGATCGTCTTCTGCTCCAAAGGAAGCCGGGGTCGACGGGCGCATTCCGTTTTCGAGTCTGCGAACATCTCGGCCAGTCTCGAGGGGCGACGCTCCTCTTCCGTGCCTATGGAGCCGATGAGGACGACCGGATGGAGATCCGAATCAACGGCAATCGTATCGACGACGGGTCGATCCGTGCTCGCCCCAATGAATCGCGGGCCGACCTGCGAGCCGTAGTGGATCCATCCTCCACCAAGTCTTCCGGTCTGCCGCCGGGGCCCGAATTGCCGGGTGACTGCCGGACCTTCTGGTTTGACCTGACGGAACCGCCCGCCGTATTCGGGGACAACCATTTGGAAGTGACGTTGACGGAGGTGTCGTCGTCCTCCGGCGAAGATATCCTCATCGACGAGTTGGAGGTGTTCGTCAAAGCGTAGATTTACCTTTTTGCCCCGAAGGAGAGTCCCCATGACAAGACGCCACGAAGTTTCGGCTTGGATCATACCGCTCAGTCTCGTCGTCCTATGGTCTCTGTCCGCTTGCGGCTCCCCGCCGCCGGCAGAAACGCCGCCGCTTCCCGATAGCGGGATCATCGACGTGACGCGGAGTTTCCCGGATTTGCGTTTTCCCGCGAAAACCCCGGAAGGAGAGACCTGGGTCTATCAGTTGGGATTACCCATCCAGTTGGGCCCCAACACCGGCGGGTATATCTGCAACATCCGGGTTTCGGGATGGAAAGGCACCGACTTCGAAAACGGCTCCGATCTGATCCCGTTCGACGACATCACCGGCCTGAACCCGGAACGCGCCGTCCCCATTACCCGCAACCACAACGAGCTCAACCCCAACTCCAAGCCGCCCAACCAGGAAGCCATCATGGTGAAGTACCCGGTCATGGGAGGATTCGTTCCCTTCGGCGCGAAACGGGCTGACGGCTCGCCTCATCCCCACGCCGGAACCGGCTTCGGCCTCAACCAGTCCATCGCCTGGAGAACCACCATCGAAGGTCCCCCGCCCTATGGGGTGAACATGTTCGGCCGGAATCCCAAGACCTCGGTGTTCGAAGACATGAGTCAGATGTACTCCTATTTGGAGCTTCATCAACTGGCCTACGACGGCGAGACCTTCAGCGTAACGAACACCGAGCGGGTTTCGCAGGAAGCCATGCTTGCAGGCTGGCGCCTGACCGCGAGCCTGATGACGGCGATTCCCGACGGGGACGATCTTCTCTTTGCCATGAAGGGCAACCGGCCGGGCGAAACCGGTGGCTCGGGGTTGGCGCGCTGGAGGCGTGTCGAGGGGGCATGGCGCCCCGTCTCCTACGTTCCCGTCACCGGCCGGGACAACAGCTTCGAGGCCAGCGCCGTCCGCGATCGGGACGGGTCCATCCTCTTCTCTGCCCGTGGCAGCAGGAGTCCCGAGCACATCGAAGCGTCCGAGACGCGGACGGCCGACCATGACATCCGAGTCTGGCGCTCCCGCGACAATGGTGAGACCTGGACCAAAATCATCCATGTCCGGGGCCTGATCTCGTCGGCCCCCATCGTCCTGAACAGTGCGGCTGACGGCACCCCCTATGTGGCGGCGAACCTCTATGAGGTCTTCATGGAGGGTCTTGACCGGATCAAGCTGGTCAAGGATACGCGGGGGAGCCCTTTGTGGGGGGGACGCAGCCGCAAAACCCTCTGTCTCTGGCCCTTGAACCAGGATCGGACGGATTTGCTTCCGGGCCTGGTTGCCCGTGATTTGAGGACGGAATTCGGGCCTCCCCCGGGCGGCACTGCTTGGCGGGTGGACCACCCCGTGGCCGTCACCCTGCGCCTGGTCGATGGAAGATGGCGCAACGTCATCGCGCTCCGGATCCTGGAGTACGGCGAGTTGACCCATATGCAGGACCCGACGCCCCACACGGGCGCATACCTGGAGGAGGTGATCTCGGCCGGGGAACCGATTCCCGTGTGGAACTTCTAAGCCAATTGTTCGGGCGCAAACGAGGGACAAGAGCTCCGAGGAGGTCAAATGTGGAGATCTGAGAAGAAGAGGAGAGGTTTCTTGACGACTTCGGCCGCCGGAGTTCCGGCGCTGGCCCTGATCCTGAAGGAAGCGGCGCTGGGGGGAACGGCCGTGAGGACCGTCGAGGGCCACAAACAGCGATCCCGGCGGGTTCGATGGGACTGGCTTCCGCCGGCGGGGACTCCGGGGAGCCCCATCAATGACCAGGATCACCCGTGGCCCAAAGCCGAGAACGGGGATCTACGCGCCTACGATCCCCACTTGGAATGCGAGCACGTCGCCTTCTCCATCGGTCACCTGAAGCCGGGCCAGTCGGTGGGACACCATACGCACGAACAGGCGGAAGAGACCTACATCCTGATGCAGGGCCGGAGCCAGATTCGAATCGGGGAGACCGTGGTCGAAGCCAAGGCCTTCGATGCCTTCCGATTCCCCGCCGACGTACCGCGGTCCGTCTACAACCACACCCAAGAGGACTGCTGGTGGGTGTTCATCGGAACTCCGCCCGACGAGTATTACCGGGAGGGCTCTCTGCGCGACCGCGCTCGAAAGAACAAGTTGGGAGAGTCGTTGTAGAGGGCTCTCGCCAGGCACCGGTCCGGCGTGTGACCGTCCGCCCTACCGCTTTGGAGCCGGTGACGGCCAGTCTTCCCGCGGGCGACGGCGACACAACGACGCGTGGATCTTCCTGACCAGCCTCGATTCTGCTAAACTCCCGGCACTCGGAGCGCCCGTAGCTCAGCTGGATAGAGCGTTGGTCTACGAAACCAAAGGCCGCAGGTTCGAGCCCTGCCGGGCGCGTTTCATTCCCCTTTTTCCTTTCCTGGGCACGATCCTGCTCTGGTTCTTCGGGGCGGATCCGGTAGCTGGATCCGGGACCCCTATGGTCCCCGTGGGACCCGAGGTCCGCGTCCAACTGGGGGAAGTCCGGGTCATCGCGACTTCGGAGCCCGGTGAGACGCGTTGGGGATACCATCAGTACCCCGCCCTGTTCCGGCTGCCGCAAGGCCGGATCGGCCTCGGTTTCTCGCACAACGACGACGCCACCGAAGCCGTAGGCCATGCCAGTCCCATGTTCGTCTCGGCGGACGAGGGGAAGACCTGGAAACGGGTCTACAACCATGTGGCCGGGTACAAGCCGCACCCGACCGTGGCCGAGATGTCCCCGGGGGAGTTTCTGTCCATCTCACCCGTGGTGGCTTTCAACCTGAAAGCCACGGGCCTGAGTCTCCCGCCCCCCGTGGGGTATCTGGGGGACGAAAAGGGCATTTCCCTGCACCGTTATGAAGACGCTCCGAAGCCAATCCAGGACTACATGCGTGAGCTCCCCGCCTATCGCTGGACCCCGGACCTTCCTGCCTGGAAGCCGGAGACGGTGATTTACGACACCCGGGGGCGCCTGATTTGGAAGCACACCAAGTCCCATTTGGTGGGGCGGACGCGCATCGAGCACGCCCCCGCCAAGCTGGGGGGCGAACTCTTCTACGGTGACTATCAAGGAACCTACACCACCGGGGACGACACGATCCCCCGCCACTGGCCGGCCACCTGCATGGTTTCACGCGACCAGGGCCGGAGCTGGACCCGCCGAAGCACCATTGCGATGGATCCGACCGGAGATTCCTACATGACGGAACCCATGATCGCCGTCACCTCGGACGGCCGTTTGGTCTGCGCCATCCGGGGATCGGCCCACGACACGGACTACACGCAGGGCCACCGCCTGGTCATCACCTTCAGCTCGGACCGGGGACGGACCTGGGAGCCGGTCCGCCCGCTGCACAAGTTCGGCGTGTTCCCCTGTCTGTTGCTGCTGGAGAACGGGATCATGGTCTGCTCCTTCGGCCGCCACGGCGTACACATGAAGTTCTCCGCCGACGGCACCGGCAGGTCATGGTCCAAGCCCACCACGTTGATTCCCATGGGAACGTCGGGCAACCGGAACACGTGTGGTTATACGAGCGTATTGGCGGTGGGACCGGACGAATTCCTCATCGCCTATTCCCACTTCAAGCACCGGGACAGGCACGGCCGCCAGCGGAAGGCCGTCCTGCTGCGGCGGGTGCGGGTCTCGCGGTAGGCCTCTCAACTCACCGGTTCATTCCTGATCGACCCAGAAGGAGAAGAGCTTGGCCTTGTCCAGGTGGAACCGCAGCCGTACGGCTTTTCCCCGCAGGGCGCTCAGATCCGACTTGCCTTGCCAGCTCGCCGTATACCCGATCTCGTCCCCGCCGAAGGCGTCCGAGTCCTCTTTTCCGAACCCGGTCACCGCCTCTCCAGTAGAGGCGTCCAGGACCTCGACCCGAACGGTCCCGTAGCCGGGACCCACGAACCTGTCCACGCCGGTGGCGTTGATCTTGAGCCGGTTCCCCTCGAACAACAGGGGACGCGTGGTCAGGGCTCCCTTCCCGGTCACGCTCACGAACCCGTCGAGCCTGAGGATGGCCAGTCCGACCTGTCCCAGTTGGGGCTCCTGGCGGTGGTAGAACCAGTGGTGCCCGCGGAAACCCTGGTAGTAGATCCACACCTCGCCCAGATCTTCCCGGATGATCCCGTTGTGGACCGAATAGACCATGTGCTCGTCCCAGGTTCCCGGCGGCCCGTTGGGAATGAAGACCCGCCGGTCTCCGACCCGCTGGAATCGCTCCGCGTCCCGGCTCCAGAGCAGTTGCACGTCCATTTTCTCCATCCAGGGGGATTGGGCATTGCCGGTATCCATGGCCGACGGCGCGGTCCCGAACATGGTGTGGTAGACGGAGGTGAACCCGACGTACCCTCCTTCATAGGGCAACACTTCCAACGTGTAGAAATCCCGATCGCCGACGCGGTCCTTCTCATCGGCGTGAAAGGCGATGAAACGGTCGGGAGCGTCCCGCAACGTGGGCTGAGCGTCCCAGTTGAGAAAGTCGGCACTGGTGGCGAAGGAAGCGGTGCGGACCCGTGCATCTGCGGGATAGACCGGCTCCGGAGTCATCCACCGGCTCAGCTTGTTGAAGCTCCTCAGGTAGAGGATGTACCGCTTCCTGTTGGGGTCCCAGAGCAGGTTGTTGTTGGTATCCGACCAGAAATTGACGACGGGCCGCTCCACTTCGTAGGCTTTCCAGTGCAGGCCGTCCCGGGAGTAGGCGGGCATCATGACGCGCTTGCCGTCCCGCATCTGGAAGTAGATCATCTTGAACCGCTCGTCCTCGCTCTTGGCGGCCGGGTCTCGGAAGACGGTGTTGCTCATCGCCTCCTTGTCGAAAGGCAGGGAGATGAAGTTCGTGTCAAAACCGAGGTGCTCCACCTGTCCCAGGCGCGGCTTGACCCAATGGACGCCGTCCTTGGACTCGGCGTAGAAGATCCAGCGTTCCGACCAGTCCCAATTGACCATCAACCCGTAGAACCGGTAGAGCTTCCGGTCCGGATCGTAGAAGATCTGCCCGCAGTCGCCCGCGTGGGACAGGCCGCCCTTGTGCTCCCAATCCTGGTCCATCCGGATCACTGGATTGTCCCGGTATTTCAACGGCTGGTTCAGGTGCCGGTAGACCCGCGGCTCCATCGACTCGACGACGTGGTCGTCGATGAAGAGTTGCCGTTGCGAGCCGATCTTCAGCGGTTTGTGGGAGGCAGGTTCTGCGACCGCCCCAACGACAAGAATAGACAGAACGAGAGTTCCCACGCGGTATCTCATGATTCCTTCACTCCATCAGTGACCCATTCAAATTTCACGACAAGTCGCACGCCGCCTTATACTGACGCCCATGTCCGAAGAATCCAACACGGGGTTTCCCCCGCCTCCGCCT
>JAPOYZ010000352.1 GCA_026706325.1 Candidatus Aminicenantota bacterium | reverse complement strand
ATTGCGCTTCTTCGATGCGGACAACGACGGCGACGACGACCTTTTCCTGGCCAACGGCCACCCGGACGACATGGTGGAAGAGTTCCGCCCCGAACTGGGTTATCGGGAACCTCTCCTCTACTTCGAGAACGTCGCCGGCCACTATCGCGACCGCAGCCGCCAATCGGGCGCCGTCTTTTCTCGCGAGTTTTCGGCCCGGGGTCTGGCCACCGGCGACTTGGACAACGACGGCGATCTGGACCTGCTCATCACCGACAACGGCGGACCGCCGTTGCTGCTCCTGAACCAGGGAGGCAACCGCAACCATTGGGTGGGCCTCGATCTCGTGCCCCGCCAAGGCCAAACCGCTGTCGGCGCTCTCATCACCTGGTCAGCCGGAGGGGTCGAGCGCCGCCGCTTGAAGAGGGCAGGCGGCAGCTACCTCTCCTCCAGCGATCCCCGGGAGATCCTGGGCCTGGGCCCGGCCAAAGCTCTTGACTGGGTCGATATCCAATGGCCCAGCGGCGTCAAGACCAAGCTGACCGGGCTCCAACCGAACCAATACCACAAGATCCACGAGTCGGCAGGAGGGGGGACATCCTTGTCCCCCATACTCTCAAGAACCGGGGGTTAAAAACCCATAAGAGCTAACTTGTTTGCCTAACTGCTATCTTGTATAGTGTGGGCATGAGCAGAACGGTAGTCAAGGCGGCTGCAAATGAGGACTGGGACTTGCTGGTGTCGTTTTTCCCCGGCAATTGGCGGGAGTTGGCGGCCTCGACCGGAGCCTTGAAGGGTCTGCGCAAGGACAAGTCACCGGAAAACCTGTTGCGGACCCTGCTGATCCATCTCGGCTGCGGGCATTCCTTGCGCGAAACCGTAGTGCGGGCTCGGCAAGCGAACTTGGCCGATTTGTCCGACGTGGCGCTGCTCAAGCGGCTGAGGAAATCCCGCGACTGGCTCTACGCGCTGTGCGTGGAACTGTTCCGGGAGCATGGTTTCGTGGTTTCCAACAGTGGCGGCTTGCAAGTGCGGGCCTTCGATGCGACGACGGTGCACGAGCCGGGACGAACCGGGTCGCTGTGGCGCCTTCACTACAGTGTGAACCTGCCGTCGCTCGGCTGCGATTTCTTCAAGCTGACCGCGACCAAAGGGCGCGGCACCGGCGAGTCGTTCACCCATTTCCCGATCCGGCCGGGCGACTACGTGCTGGGCGACCGCGGTTACTCGACGGCGATCGGGATTCAGCACGTCGCGGCAGGCGGAGGGTACGTGACGGTGCGCGTGAACACCCGATCGCTGTTGCTGGAAACCGAGGCTGGCCGGAGGTTCGATCTGCTCGCATCGGTGGAAACGCTGCTGCGACCGGGGCCGGTCGGCAGTTGGAGGGTCCGCACCGTGGCTCGGACCGGCCCCCCCGTGGCGGGCCGCATCTGCGCGGTGCGCAAGACCGACGAGGCCATTGAAGTCGCGCATCGAAAGATCCGCCGGACGGCTCGGCGCAAGGGCAAGCGGGTGCAGCCGGAAACTCTGCGGTTCGCGCGCTACGTCATCATTTTCACCACCTACCCAGCCGAGGAGTTCCCAGCGGCCGAGGTGCTGGAGTGGTACCGTCTGCGCTGGCAAGTTGAACTGGTCTTCAAGCGCTTCAAGTCCCTGGCCCAACTCGGACACCTGCCCAAGCATGATGAAACCAGTGCCCAGGCTTGGTTGTATGGCAAGCTCTTGGTGGCGCTCCTGGTCGAAAAGGTGGTCCGCCATGCGCGAACCATTTCCCCCTGGGGATACGATGTCGCGACCCGACCGGACTCGCAGCCCGTGGCGTGAGTTCAAATTCGCCTTGAACCAAGTCACGCGAGCCATTGAGCCAGCGTATTCCCTGAGACGCATGGTCGGCGAATGGCGCGAAATCTCGGCGTCCTTGGCAGAACCTCCCCGGAAAAGGTTCAATCAAGTCTGCAGATATTTTATGGACCATTAAACAAGTTAGCGCTTATGGGTTAAAAACCCCCGCTCCCAATTCGTCGAAATTACTGGATAGTCGTTAACACTAATGTGTCAACCACAACGAAGGCGGTGGGGTTGGAACACCCCCACGCCTATTTCGACCACTACGGGGAGGTTGCCGTCACCGCAAACCGTCTTCCCCACTGGCAGCAAGATAACGTTCTCGTCTTCGTGACATGGCGCCTTGGCGACTCTCTGCCCCAAACCAAACTGGACCAATGGAAGGAGGAGCGGAAAATCTGGCTAAAACGCCATCCTCGACCTTGGGACGTGAAAACGGCGATACGCTACCACAAGCGGTTCTCACGACGAATAGAAGACTGGCTGGATCGAGGAAGCGGTTCCTGCGTGCTGAAGGCCCCGGCGCTAGCGAATATGGTGGCTGACGCGCTTCGTCACTTCGACGGCGAACGCTACGAGTTGGTTTCCTTCGTAGTGATGCCCAATCATGTCCATGTTCTGTTCCGTCCTCTTGGCTCACACGCAATTCCGAAAATCGTGAAATCCTGGAAGTGGTTCACAGCGCGGAAGATCAACAAAAAAATCGGAACTTCGGGGAGGTTTTGGCAGGAAGACTATTGGGACCGGCTGATCAGGCACCCGCTGCACTTCTCCAAGTGCGTTGAATACATCCGCGAGAATCCGACGAAGGCCGGATTAAGCGATGGTCAGTTCCTTCTCTTCGAGAGGTTTAGGAGGGGGGACATCCTTGTCCCCCATACTCTCAAGAACCGGGGGTTAAAAACCCCCTCTCCTACCGGATAGCTAGGTGAACACCCCTCTCCTACGGCAAGCTCGGGTCGATCTTCCTCATGCCCGGCTTCCGGCTCGATTTGGGCTTTCTCTTCTGCAGCATGTCGAACCGGTCGAAATACTTGCGGGCCGTGGCGGGATCTTTCAGACGGTGATGGAGCCTTCCCAGCAAATAGTGGGTTTCTACATGGTCGGGATGTTGAGCCAGAGCCTTCTGAAGGTGCTCAAGGGCCCCTCCGACCTCCTTCCCCTTCATCAGGATTCGCCCCTTCTCCAGATGGAGCAGGAAGGAATCCGGGTTCTGCTCGATTCCCTTGTCCAACCACTCCAACGCTTTGCCGGTCTGACCCGACCGGGACTGGGCGCTGGCGAGCTGATAAAAAATTTCCTCCTGGCCGGGTCGGAGCCGCAAGGCATCGAGCAGCGTATCGGCGGCCTGGTCGAACTGGTCCAGGGAGTTCATGGTGGAGCCCAGATAGTAGCGGGCTTCCCAGTTTCCGGGGTCCCGTGCCGTGACTCGCTCGAGGACTTCTTTCGCCTCCTGGAAGCGGCTCTGGTTCACATAGAGGTCGACCAACTTCAACCGGGCCGAGGAAGAGGAGAGAGGCTTCAGAATCCGCTCCCCCTCATCGTTGTACTTGAACCGGATGAGGATTCGCGCCGCTTCCGCTTTTTCTTCCGGATTGAGCGTGAGCCGGCTCAGCAGGGCCAGGGCCTCGTCGGAGCGGGCTAACCAGAAAAGCTGCTCCGCCAGCTTCAGGCTCAAATCATTGTCGAGTTTCTCCCGGTCCAGCTTCTTCAGGACGGCTGAAGACAGGTCCAGGTCACCCCGCTCGAAGGAAAACCTGGACTTGAGGATGAGCAGCTTGGGGTCGCGGGGACTGTGCTTCAAGGCCTGTTCCACTTGTCCCGCCGAGATCTCGACGGCTGCGAACTGGGTCAAATCGGGGTCCAGATCCGCCGCACGCCTCAAGTGGCCCTCGGCTGCGCGTAATTCACCCTGGGAAACCAGGAATTTCCCGAAGCCGTATAGGACCCGGGCCGAATCGGGGGCGAGCCGGTAGGCTCGGAAAAATGCTGTCCGGGCTTCCGCGACCTTGCCGACCCGGGCATACGAAGAGCCGAGCTTGGCCAACGCTTCGGCGAAGTTGGGGTCCAGTTCCAAGGCTTCGCGGTAGATCTCGATGGCCCGATCCCACTTCCCCTGCTCTCGCAACCGGTCTCCCTCTTCCTCCAAACCGCGAGCCTGTTCCTGGAAATCTGACGGCATGCGATAGAGCAACGCGTAGTCGTATCCGGAACGAAAAATGGAGCTGTAGGCGCCGGGCTCCAGCGCCACGGCTGCCTGTTGAAACTCCCGGTTCATCCGGGTCGGGGCAATGCTTCCCAGATACCCGCCGTCCGCAGCCGAACGATCGATGGAATGTTGGCGCGCCAGATCTGCAAAGGATGTACCCCGGCCAAGTTCTTGGAGGATCTGCTCGGCCGCAGAAAGGTTGCGCACCACCAGGATGCGCAGGAACATGCTTTTTCCGTCCGACGAGGGGAACACCGGGACGGAGAGGTGCAGGACCAAGAGGCAGAGGGCGCCGGCTCTGAGCAGCCGTCTCATTTGAAACCATTCTAGCAGTCCCAAATTGAGTAGGCTTGAGAATGGGGTGTCCGGATCTGGTAGCCTCGTTTCGGGAGGCGCCATGAGAGACGCCTCATCTGGATGCTGCACCAGCAGTTGAGACTGTATGGTCAGAAGGAAGATCCTGACGAGGACAGGACGGTGTTCCTCTCCCATTCCGAAACACGGGTACTACCACGACTCGGTTCCCCCCGTCGCCCAGGTCTGCGGCAGGATCAGCCTGGACGGAGGCAGGACCTGGGTGGACGGCACCCGGAGCGGGACCAGCAGCATGAATCAATCCACCCGGTTTCTGGAGATCCTGGGTGCGGCCACCGTCGAGCTGGCGCCTGATCGCTTCTTCACCGCCTACAAGGTCATGGCGGAACCCCGGGGCGACCGGACCCTGGGTTCGGTGCAGGGGTATTTCTGGGAATTGGACCGCGGTTCCGGAAAACCCTCCGGATGATCACCCAGCCTCAGCCGGCTCCGGCGGGGCGTTCTCCAGGTGCCAGAACACTGCCCGCAGCCCCAACCAGGGGCAGTCTCCGACTTCGGTACCTTGCGGACACGGATTCTTGGGCGCCTTGTAGTATCGCTTCAGCGACTCGTTCTCCCAGTAGGCATAGACCGACATGAAGTGATTGGGAGACAATTCCAGCATGGGACTCGTAAAGGAGACCGTGAGGGGAGGCGTGAGGAGTGGAAACTTCTTCGCCTGATTGAACTCTCGCGTTCCCTCAGCGGTCCCGTCCACCCAGGTCCTGCCCCCGTCCAGGCTGACCCTCAAGACCCGGCTGGAGTTCTTACGGTTAAAATTGGCGGCGACCACCACCACGTTGTTGCTGCCCCAGACGATGGTCGCCCGGTGGCCGTAGAACTCGGTCAATCCGCCCGGCACTTCGTGGAAGGTCCGTCCGCCATCGGTCGATCCCATCAGCAGGCCGTTCTTGTAGATGGAGGGAAGGTCGGAGGGCATGTCGGAAGGGGCGCCGGTTCTCCGGATGGTCGCCTCCCGGTCCTCGCCGGCCAGGAGCTCCCGCTGGGTTCGGGTCATGGAGAGGATCCGGTTGGGATCGAAGGGATCCAGGGCGTGCCCAACCTCGGTGACGTGAGGATGCATCATGGTCACGTCTCCCCAGGTTTTGCCGCCGTCGGTGGAGCGGAAAATCATCTCTCCCCCGAAGTCCAGATCGGGGCGCATGAGTCCGTCGATCCGGTTTTTCGGGTCCTTGTAATAATCACGGTCGTAGCGCAGGCCGACGGAGAACATCAGTGTGCCGTCGGGCTGCTCGATGAAGGTGTTGTAATCGTTGTAGGAGTGGACTAAGGGGTACTCCATGCCCCGGGACCCCAGCGGCCGGAAGTCGATGGGCGTCGTGTTCCAGGTCTCGACGTCGGCGGACCAGGAGACAAAGAGCTCCTTGGAGGTGCTCTGGTGCAGGAGCCAGAGGCGCCCGTCTCGAGTGACTCCCAAACCGATCAGACGTTGGCCGGGCGCAGCATCGCTGAGGTTCAGCCGCACCGGCTCCCAGGTCTCGCCCTGATCGGTGCTCTTGAAAAATCCCAGGGCCTCTCCCGTTCCTTGGGTCATGGTGTTCACGTAGATGGTCCCGTCGGGATGCCGGACCATACCCACCATCTCATGGGCCAAACCGGTCTCGTGGCCGGGCTCGATGATGCTGACCTCCTTGTCGATCTTGAGGACCAACCGTTCGGGATCGAGTGCCTGATCCTCCGGAGCGGTTTCCGGTGGGGCGCAGCCGGCGAGAGACAGGAGCAGGGTCATGATGCAGATGCGACAAATCAGCGAAGCCATGATGCCTCCAGGGAAGGGGAATGAATGTTGAGGTTCAGTGTATGGGCTTGGAGGTCCCGGCACAACCGGAACGGAAACCCGGCCATGCGGCCTGACTTGTCCTGCATTGGGATGCTTGCTAACTTGAGCGCGAATCGTGTGTTCCCTTCGATTCCGATCTTCTACTGATGAACCGGACAATGAATGGCGCCCCAAGTTGTAGGAGACCCGGTACGGCGGCCCTTCTGTTGGTGCTGTCGGCCGTCGCCGGTTCGGGCTCGTTCGGGCAAACGACTGCCGAAGAGGCTGACGATCTCACCGCCATCGGCTGCATCGTGGGCACCGATATCAACAAGATCGCGGCGGTCGTGCGCTTCCACAGCGCCATCCTGATGACCCGGATGGAGCAGTTCGAATCGGCCTACGAGGCGTTGCAGCAGTTCGTCTATCAAAACAACACTAGTCCGAAGGTGGTCGAGGCCCTGGGCCTGTCCATCCTGCGGATGCGGTATCTGCCTTCCGAGTACCCTCCCTCAAAACGGGAACTCGTCATGCTGGCGGGACGGGCCGCTTACGAGACGGCGGCGCGGCGAGCAGAAAGCGCCGATCGAGCCTATCAGGAGCTCGTTTCCCGTTTTCCGGGCGAACCCAACGTGCACTATGCCTATGGGGCTTTCCTGATGGGCGGCAAGCCGGAGGTTGCGGTCCAGCAGTTCCAGCAGGAGTTGAAGAAGGATCCGGATCATGTGCCGAGTCTCCTCCAGATCGCCATGGAGTACCTGCGTCAGGGCAGGTACCAGGAGTCTCTGCCTCTGGCGGAAAGAGCCCACGGGCTGATGCCGAACTTCTTTACCTCCAGAAAGGTCCTGGGCCGGGTTCTGCTGGAGACGGGCCAGGTCGAGCGAGCGGTTCAGGAACTGGAAGTCGGCGTCCAACTGAAACCCGAGGACCCCGAGATGCACTTCGCCCTGTCCCGGGCCTACGCAAGGGCTGGCCGCAAAGCGGAGGCGGAACGGGCACGGGGCGAATTTCTGCGGCTGGACCGGATCTACCGGAGTCAGAGGGAGGGTCCGCAGTCCGTCGGTGGTCAGGCGCAGCCTTGACGCCGCCGGCGATCAAGGACCGGTTGGACTCGGAGGATGCCGTGGCCGAGGGCCGTGTTTTTGATTGGATGTCTCCGACGGCCAAAGAATTTGCAATCGAGTTGATGCGCTACAATGTCGAACAATTGTCGGAGATTTTCAGATGAATGAAAGGACCTTGTATCTGGCTTGGCAGGACAAGGCGCAGAGCCGGCGGTGGTTTCCCATCGGTCGTCTGGACGCCGACGTCGAACGCCCGCGGTATCGCTTCCGTTACATTGGCGGTGCCGAACAGGCGAAAAAGACGGCGGGGTTTCCGTTGTTGATCGAATTTCCCGAGTTGAAGGCGGATTATCGATCTCCGGAGCTTTTCCCCGTGTTCCAGAACCGGGTGATGAATCGGAACAGACCGGATTTCACCGACTACATGCGCAGTCTCGATCTTCCTCCTATGGCGGATCCGGTCGAGATTCTGTCAGCGAACGGCGGCAGCCGCATGACGGACACTTACGAAGTCTTCCCGAAACTCGTGAAGCGCGCCGACGGCAGCTTCACCTGCCGATTCTTTCTGCACGGGTGGCGGCACGTCAATGCGTCGGCGCAAGCGCGGATCGATCAATTGGCCACGGGCGAAGAATTGTACGTCACATTGGAGCTGACTAATCCGGTGTCGACAATGGCCGTGCAGATTCAGACGACGGATTACCATATGGTCGGGTGGGCACCTCGTTACCTCGTGGCGGATCTGGTCCAGGCGATGGCTGAGTCTCCCAAATACGCCGCTCAAGTAGTCCTGGTGAATCCCCAGCCCGCGCCGTCGAAGCAACGTGTATTGATCCAGATGTGCGGCAGTTGGGACCAGCATGAACCCATGTGCGGGCCGGAATTCCGGCCATTAGTCACTTGAAGGCTCGCTGAGCCGTCGTTTGTGGTCAGAAGTCCGCGCCACAGAAGATGGTCGAGGAACAGTCTTCAGTTCGCATGGTTCTTGGTGCTTTCCTGCTCACCACCCTGATTGCGCCCTTCATTCCGGCGCAGAACGAGCCGCTGCCTCCCGTTCCCGATCTGGCTCCTCGGCTCGACGAGTTCGATGCAACGAGCCGAACGAAGATCCGGGACGCCGGCGAGCAGATCCGTCTGCACCCCAGGGATGCGGAAGCCAACGGCAGGATGGGCATGTTGCTGCATGCTCATCAACGTTACGAGTTCGCGGAACCTTTCTATCTGCGGGCCCGGATTCTGGACCCCAGCTCGTTTTCGTGGGCCTATTATCTTGGCATTATTCAGGCACGGCTGGGAAAACCGGCCGAAGCGTCGTCATCGTTGCGACTGGCGACGCAGCTCAAACCGGACTATCTGCCTGCACGATTGGCGCTGGCCGAGGCCCTGCGGAAACTGGGAGAGTTGGAGCAAAGCCGGGAACTCTACCGACAGATCGTCCAGGACCGCCCCGAGTCCGCTTCGGCCTGGGCCGGGCTGGGCCGGATCTCCTGGCAAGCGGGAGAGGTTTCCGAAGCCGTCGAGAACTACCAAAAGGCCGTCGAACGATTCTCCAGGTACGGCGCCGCCCACTACGCCTTGGGGCTGGCGCACCGGAGCCTGGGCAATCTGGATAAAATGCAGGAGCATTTCTCCCAATTCCAGCGCCATTCTTCGCAACAGCCGCCGGTGGAGGACCCCCTGCTCGACGCCGTCCAGGCCTTGGAGTCTCGCGCTGGACACTTTCTTCGGGAAGGCTTTGTTCTCAGAGAGGAGCGGCAATACAAGGAGGCGGCCGCCGCCTTCGAGGAAGTGCTGAAGCTGGAGCCCGGACACTCCATCGCACACGCTAATCTGGTCTCCCTTTACATCGCTCTCCGGAACCCCGCCATGGTGGAGCACCACTATCGCTCGGCGATCGCCGCCGACTCCGGCCTGTACAAGACTCATTACAACTTCGGGACCTACCTGGGGTGGCGCGGGCGTACCGCAGACGCCATCGTCGCACTCCGAAAGGCCGTGGAAATCAATCCGTTTCACGCCGACAGCCACAGCAACCTGGGGCACTTGTTGGCCCAGTTGGGCAGAAGCATGGAGGCGGAGACACACCTGCGGCTCGCCATCCGGCACCAACCCAATTTCCCGTTGCCGCATTTCAATTTGGGTCGTCTGCTGCTGACCCAGGGAAGGTATGAAGAAGCCGTGCGGCATCTTCAAGAAACGCTCGACGGCGAAGACGACGGCGACCCCCTGCACGTCTACACCCTGGCGCTGGCCTATGCCCAACTGGGCAAATTGGAGAGGGCCAAACACTACGCTCTGGCGGCGAAACGGAATGCGGTTGCCCCGGAACAGGCCGGAATGGCGCGCGACATCGAGAGCCTGTTGACCGAGCTCGAAAGAGCGGCCAAGTCGCATGGAAAATAGGAAGCCGCCGTCCGCTCTCGTGCGTCGATCGGCCATCGTTGCGGTCTTGGG
>JAPOYZ010000283.1 GCA_026706325.1 Candidatus Aminicenantota bacterium | reverse complement strand
TAGCGCTCGCCGACGAAGGAGTCGTCGTTGTCGAAGTCGGCCGCGGTCAGGGTCTCGTCCAGTCCGTCCTCCCCGTCCTCGGGTGTGAGAACCGCGTAGGGCTCCGACCAGTGAATCAGGTCGGCGCTCTCCGTCTGCCAGATCCGCCGTTTGTTGATGCGGCGCCAATCCAGGGGATAGTAGGGGGGGCAGATCGTCCATTCCTCCAGTTCGGGGTTGTCCAGGTTTCGCGCGATGGCGTACATGTCGTAGTGGCGCATGTTCAGAATGAAGATCCGGCCGAAGGGGTCGTAGGAGAGCGAGTTCGAATCGTCCATCTTCGATCCGGCCCGGCCCATCTGAGGCCGTTCCGGCATGTCGGTCCAGTGCATCAGATCTTCGGACGTGGCCGCCATCACCTTCCAGGTGGACTCGAACAGCTTCTTGGGCAGGTAACTGAGGTAAATTGCCTTGAACCGGCGTGCGGGATCCTCCTCGTGGGGGTCGAGAATGTAGGTCATGCCGTAGGCGTTGGGAATGACGATGTTGGTGTCCCGGCCATCATGCTGGAACACGTCGAGCTCCGGCTTTCGCCAATGCACGCCGTCTTCGGACTCGGCGTAAAGGAGATGGAACGCCGGCGGATCATGGGGTGTGTCTCCCCGGTTCCAGATCTGATAGACGCACTTGAAAATCCCGTCCCTGGGGTCGCGAACCACCCGGGAGCCGTTGAAGGTCAAGTAGGTGATCTGCTCCCAGGGGCGGTCACGGACGATGACCGGATTCCCGCCCCGCGTGGGCTGGTGCCAGGTGCGGCAGACGTTCTCGACGGACTCGATGACCAGGTCGTCGACGAAGATCTGCTTGGAATGACCGATATCCAGCATCGTGGGTTCATAGTTCATCTCGGGTTCTCCTGTTCGAGTTTGGAGACAACCACGCCGCGCCTGCCGTCAGCCTGAATCGGCCGGCCCAGGTCCAGTCCATGGCAGATCTCCAGCCGCCGTCCGTCACGACCGCTCAAGCTCACGAATGATGCGATCGCAGTTGAGGACCTTCTCCGCCAGATCCAGGGGGCGATAGTAGTAGTGGTTGGACGCCTCGTATCCAAGTCGGGAGTCGCGTCGAGCGATCGGGTAGAGCCGTCGAGCCAAGTCGATTTCGTCGCGGCAGACCGCCGTCATCTCGGCCCGGACCCGACGGAGGTCCCCGGCACCGGACTCCAACTGCCGCCGGAGCATGTAGAATTTCACCTGATTCGCATAGCTGAGAAATTTGATGAATCAGGTTTATCAGACTACAAGGTCTTTCCTCGCATCTGCCTGCAGGTGCTCCGGGACCTGTTTCAGGGCGCTGTGTAAGGCGTCCAGTCCCTTTTCCCATTTCTCCGACATCTTGCGGAACTGTTTCTGCACCACGTTTTCCGGGTAAGCACCGCGCCAGCCCGGCACGTCGTCATGGGGGAACAGAGTCATGCGGGACCGGTGACCCGTCGGATTCGAACGCAACAGATTGGCGGGTCCGTGCTGGACTGGGATCATGTAGATGCTGACGCCGTACGGATATTCTTCGAAGGCTTCGCTGAAGGTCTTCCACGCCGACTTGACCAGCGCCGCCGCCTTTGGACCGTAACGGCGTTCCGCCACCTGCGTCAGGACCTCGTCGGAATTCGGGGTTGGCCAACGGCAGTATTCCCGGGCCACCTCCAGATTCGGCGAGGGATATCCCCCGACCGTCCAGGACAGCATCAGGCCCTCGATTCCCACTCTCAGGAGGTTCTCGAGATGACGCTGGATCAGGTTCAGGACCGGTATGTAGGGGATAGCCGCCAACTCCCAACTGTTGTTGATCTGGATCTTGGCCAGGGTGCTGATCCCTCTTTGCCGCGCGGCCGTCCAGTGGCGAACCGCCCTGGGCCCCGGACCGACCACGGAGACCGAATACTCGCCGACCTGGGTCCGCACGCCGCCCCTGTGGACCGGTTGTTCCCACTCGCTCACGCTGAGCAGACGGACGTCTTGCGGAAGCCTGCGAATGGTCGAAAACGGGTCATTGCCGTTCGGCACCCAGGAGCGTCCCCAGCCCCAGTCCCAGAAGATGATCTCGGCCTTCCGGCTGCTGCGGCGGATGCCGTCGCGGATCGCCTTCAGCACGGCCGCGCCCGTCTCCGCCGGGTCGATCCCGGGGCAGCGCGGGCAGTTCTCGGGCCGCCCTCGGGAGAAGCAGTTGGTCAGGTTCTCCGACATGGTGATGTTGACGATTCCTCCCAGGTCCGGAACCTGGGCGAAGAGGTGGCTCAGACCTTCCGAGACCCACTGGAGGACCGGCTCCGTGTTGGTGCACATGGCGAAGTAGCGGGGATCGTCGGCGTCGGAGGTGCCCCTGATCCCGGGCCGGTCCCGAAAGAAGGACTCGGGCATGGCTCTGGGTTCGTTGATGTAGAGCAGGACCTTCATGCCATACTTGGCGCACCGGTCCACCAACCGGTTGAGCCGTTCGACGCGGGTCTCCCAACCCTCGCCGAATTGGGAAAAGGTGCGAGACGGGGCGAGTTGTCTCAGGACTCCCTGGAGCCAGACCCCGTTGACACCCAGCCGCGCCAACTTCTCCAGGTACGCCGGCGGAAACGGGTCGATGTCCTCCTCCATCAGGGGATCTCCGTACAGGGCAACGTAGGAGTAGAGGTAGCTTGTCTCCAGGCGCGGAACTCTTCGGATCGTCCCCTTGGGCAGGAAGGGCCCATGCCGCCGCTCCATCCGCATCTGCAACTCATAGATGCCTTGGCGAATTCCCCCCGGCTCGGACGCGAGGACCGTCACCGAAGCGGCCTCCACCCGGATCTCGAAACTGTCCGGAATCGACGCCAGTTCCGGGTCCAATTTGAATCGGAGCGTCCCCCCATTCGACCTGCCGCCTTCGCCGGCGGTCCGGGTGGGACATCGCATGGTGTGCCGCAGGTAGGACCTGAACCGATGAGCCATCTCCATAAGCTCGATCCGGCCCGGTATCCGAACGGCCCAACCCGAAAGGTCGATCTCCTCGCGCGCCGGTTGCGCCCGGGGGTCCCGATGCGGCGGAATCTCATCCCGACTCAGATCGCCAACGAAACCAAACGGCTCCTCTTCGGTTTCATGCAGAACCTTGCCGAAGGTCGTTGTCACCAGCCGCCGGATCTCCGCGGCCCGTTCCCTCTCCTTCGGAGTCGGAGCCGCCCAGCGGATCGAGTCGCACTTCGGTTTGGGACCCAGCTTGTACCAAAGGAAGTCGTCTTCCCTCAGGGTGAAGTCGTAATGCTCCTGGTCCCAATCGAGCAGGGCGATGAGCTGCTCTTCGGGCAACAGGTGCCAGTTCTGGCGGATCACCGTGATGTAGATGCGGCGGAGTTGGTCCCCGGTGAGAATCGGCTTGGCGGGCAGGCCCATCGACTCTCCCATTTGAACGATCTGTTCGGTGGTCGCTCCGACGACCCGCGCCATCCGGCCGGCGTTGGCCAATTCCCAGTTTCTCCAGACGAACTGATGGAGCGGACTGGGAAAGTGGGGCTCGGAGATGGGAACGGAGAAGTCTCCGTAGCGAGCCTCGATGGGCGCCTGGGACCGAGCCAGACCGGTCAGAACCGCCGGAGTCGCGACGGCGCCGGCCAGGAACTCTCTTCGGTTGGGAGATGGTCTTCGGATGTATCGCTCCGGCATTGACCTGCCTCGAAAGATTCTGAAGGAGAGTGGGATTCCTTGACCTAAATTATTGCATTTTGGGACAATCCGGTCACTCAACCAGCACATTGACTCCACCTTCCAGCCGGAGCCGGGCACACGGTTCAAAGCGGATGCCAAGATCCGGCTCATGCTCTGAGGGCTTGGTTCAGAGCAGGTCCCATGGCCGAAAAGCGGAAAGGACCGAGACTATGAAGAGCAGACGGTCGTTCCTGGCGGAAACAGCTGCGTACACGACTCTGGGCGCCCTCACCGGCTGTGGGTCACCCGTTCCATCGGGCGGTGAGGCCGGGCGAGAGCCGCTGACTCCGTCCTGGCCCACTCCATTGCTGATGCCGGACGACTTCAGCGAGCTGCATCTGACCGCCTGGCGTGTGGAGCCCGGCACTCCCGATCCGGAGAACCCGCTACTGGAGGGGGACATGCCGTGGGACAGCGGCGGCATCGGGATCCACGGGTCGGTGTTCAAGGATCCCCGGAACGGACGATGGAAGGCCTATCTGGTGGCCACGCCTCCGGAAGAGACGGCCGTCGACTGGCGCAGCCCGTGGGCCTCCAACAACCACTCCAAGCGCCGCCTCTGCCTCTTCGAGAGCGACGACGGAGTTCGGTGGTCCCGACCAAGCCTAAGCAACGCCTCGTTCGGCCCACATGAGAAGACCAACATCATCTTCGACCTCGACCAGGGGACGGCCGCCTATTCCTCCGTCATGGTCGATACCGGCGATGTTGACCTGCCCTACGAGATGTACGTCCTGCGATGGGCTTCCGTCGAGGGAAAAACACCGGCCGGGACCGGCTATTACCGATACCGCTCCCGTGATGGCTATCACTGGGAGCTTTCGGGCGAACCCATCTACGACCCGATGAGCGGTGATCTCTGTTACTTCTATCGCTACGGTCCCGGAGAGTACGTGGCCTATTACCGGTTGGGTGGCAAGAAGCAACCGGGCGACCATGTCCCCATCTACGAGGATGCCCCCCGCCGGACCGTCTACCGGGCAACCAGCGAAGACGGGGAGGTGTGGACCCGGGACGAGTCCATGATCCTGACCCTGGACGAGCGGGACCACCGGGACACTCAATACCAGGAACTGGTGCCGCACCGGGTTCCCGGCGGATACCTGGGGATGGTGACCATGTATTGGCCCCTCACCCAGACCCTGAACCTGCGTGTGGCGGCGTCAAGGGACGGCCGCCGCTGGTGGTATCCGGACCGTAGGCCCTGCCTGGACAACGCTCCCTTGGGCGAATACGGCGGAGGCATGATCTGGCAGAGTCAGTACCTGGCCGAGGAGGGCAACCGGCTTCACCTCTACTACGGAGGAACAGAAGGGGCGCACCGGCAGATCTTCGACACCCGGGCTCCCAGCCAACAGGTCGGTTACCTGGAAAACGCCATCGATCACGGCGCTCATTTCCTGCCCTTCAATTCCGCTCTCTGCCGCGCCTCCTGGCGGCTGGGGCGAATGTACGCACTGATCCCTTCGGCCGGCGGTCCGACCCTCGGCATGGCGGTCACCCGGGACCAGGATCTGGCGAATCGGTCCCTGCGGGTGAACATGGTGACTCGGCCGGCGAAGAAATCTTCGAAGCCGGACTTGGATGCCGGCTACCTTCAGGTGGAGCTGCTGGATTCGGAGGATCGACCCTTGGACGGGTTTACCCGGAAGGACTGCGGCCCATTGAAGGGCGAACACGCGGCTTTGCGGGTAAGCTGGAGAGGGGGCGATCGCGCGCCTGAAGGAGCCCGTAAAGCGAAGTTCTATCTGAAAAGGACGTTTCTTTATGGCTTCGAGTTTCAGATCAACTCGTGAACCGGTTGGCCGGTGGTGTCGTCGATGGAGTTGGCGATCTTGACGGGCCGGCCGATGGGACTCATGTACTCCTTGGTCCAGTCGATGCCGAAGGCCTTGTAGACGGTGGCGTGCACGTCTCCCATGGAGACCATCCGCTCGGCCACGAAGGCGCCCCGCTCGTCGCTGGCTCCCACCACCTTGCCTCCCTCGACGCCGCCTCCACCCAGGATCATGGACCAGCAGTGCGGCCAGTGGTCCCGTCCCCCCTTGGAGTTGAACCGGGGCGTGCGCCCGAACTCGCCCATGACCAGAACCAGGGTCGACTCCAGCAGGCCCCTTGCCTCCAGATCGTCCAGCAGCACGGGAAGGGACCGTTCCAGGCCCGGGACCAGCTTGTCCCGGTGGCTCTTGTCGTTGTTGGCGTGCGTGTCCCAGGCGTTGAGATCGTGGCCGGCGGCGGTAACGAAGCGGCTTCCCGCCTCCACCAGCCGGCGCGACAGCAGCAGGCTCTGCCCGAAACCGGTGCGGCCGTAGGCGTCGCGGGTCTTCTCCGACTCCTTGGAGAGGTCGAAGGCCTCCCGGACCTCGGGAGAGAGGACCATGTTCACGGCCTGCTCGGTGAAGCTGTCCATCCTGAACGCTTCGGCCATCTCCATCTTCCGCCGGTAGGTCTCGTCCATCAGGGTCAGGAGTGAGCGGCGGTCCTCCAGCCGTTTCGGCGATATCGCCTTGGGCAGGGCGAGATCCTGGACTTGGAAGTCGTCGCTGTTGGGATCGGTGCCCACAACCATGGGATCGTACTTGGCGTCCAGGAACGCTCCCTTCAGGTAGTTTCCCTTGGCCCCCTCCTTGTATCCAGGGACCGCCACATGCGCCGGAACGTAATTTCTGGGGCCCCGTTCCCGGGTGACGATGGAGCCGAAGGAGGGAAACTGCATGGCCGCCGTGGGCCGGTGTCCCGTGAGGGCGTAGTAGGTCCCCTGGCCGTGGTTGTTCTCTTCCGTGTGCATGGACCGGATGATGGAGACCTTGTCCATGCGCTTGGCCATTCGGGGAAGGAGCTCGGAGATCTGGATTCCGGGAACGTTGGTGGAGATGGGGTTGAAGCTGCTGCCGGTCTTGGGGTCCCACATGTCGACGTGGCTCGGACCCCCGTCCAGCCAGACCAGGATGCACGACTTGGCGGTGGCATTTGCCTCCACGTCGACGCCGGCTTCCGCGAAGACGCTCTTGGCCCGCAGGTACCGGCTGAGGCTGATGCCGAACAGGCTGAGGGCCCCGGTCCGAATGAACTCCCGGCGTTTCAGCAGCGACTCGGTGCAGGTCAGACAGCCGATCTTGTCGCCCGGTTTGGGTACGCTCATGGGAAGATTTCCTTCTCGGATCTGCTAGTCATTCTATCCCGAAACTCCCTGTCCAGCGGCCATCAATTGGAAGCGAACTCGCGGGATGTGATCATCGCCCACACGATGTCTTTCAGAGTCTCCTCGCGCGAATCGCCGTTTGAGACCACCTGCTCCAGCCTCGACCGCTCGCTGTCGGTGGGAAACCGGCTCAGCGCTCTCAAGTACAGCTCTTCGATGATCTCCCCGTCCGACTTTCCGTCCTTCAGGAGTCGGTGAAGCCGGTTGCCGGGATCGCCGATTTTCTTCTGATACGTGGACCCGACCATGATGTGAAGCGCCTTCTTCAGGCTGGCGTCGTTCTTGCGCTCCGGGATGCTGGCGCGGTTGGGACGATCATAAATATCCAGGAACGTGGACGAGTAGAGGTCCGGGACCCGGAGGTGAATGGCGCGGGTCCCGGTGGGAGCGACGCCCATCCAGTTGTTCTTGAAGGTCTCGGGGACGCCCGTGACGTTGGAGATGGAGTCCAGGAGAATCTCGGCATCCAGGTCCCGGCGCACCCGGCGGGAGTAGTTGGCCATATCGTTCCGGTTGGTGGCGTTGGGAATGGCCGAAAGCTGATAGGTGCGGGACTTGGCGATGAGCCGCAGCAGGCGCTTGAGGTCGTAGCCGTTGTCGGCGAAGTCCCGGGCCAGCTCGTCCAGCAACTCGGGATGAGTCGGAGGGTTGGTGGAACGGAAATCGTCCACCGGATCCACGATCCCCCGGCCGAACATGTGTCCCCACATCCGGTTCACGATGGTCCGGGAGAAGTTGGGATGGTCCGTGATCCACTCGGCCAGGGCCAGTCGTGGATCGAATGACTTCTCCTCGGACAACGGCGTCCCGTCGGGAAACACCGGGGAGGCTTCCTGGCCGGTCCGGGGGTGGAGGACCTTGACCGTGTCCTCCGACTCCTCGTAGTCGGGGACGCGGCCGGCCGGGTCCTCGAAGACCACGATGGCGCCCTCCGAGGTCCACTCGGTCCGGCTCAGCCGCCCGAAGAAGGCCGCCAGACCCCAGAACTGGTCCTGAGACCATTCTTCGAAGGGATGATGGTGGCACTGGGCGCAGTCGAGCCGGTAGCCCAGGAAGACCCGCATCTCCTCGGGCATGCCGTCCTCGGGTTTTGTAACCTCTCCGTTCTGCAGGAAGTGCCGGGAGGGTCCGTCGTTGCCCTGCGCCGAGATCCGCTCGAAGGCCATCTGGTCATAGGGCTTGTTCTCGGTCAGGCTGTTGCGGATCCAGGCCCAATAGACCAGGGAATGGGCCGGGGTCCCCGTGGAGGAGTAGGAAACCCGGTAAAGATCGCTGAAGCGGAAGGTCCAATAGTCGACGTACTCGGGCGTCTCCAGCAGGGTGTCGACGAGACGGTCCCGTTTCGCGGGATCGGTGCTGCTCAGAAACTCACGAGTTCGCTCCGGCGGCGGAAGGGTGCCGGTCAGGTCCAGGCAGATCCGCCGCAGGAATTCTTCGTCGGAAGAGAGGCTCGAGGGGGCGATCCGCAGTTTCCGCAGCTTGGCGAAGACGTGGCGGTCGATGAGGTTGTTGTCGGCCACCTGCGGGACCACGTGCACCGCATCGGCGATGACGCCGATCCGGGAGTTGGCCACCCTGCCCGGCGCCCGCACCAGCAGGGCCGTTTCTCCCGTGGCGACGGCCTCCACGCGCCCGGTGGGGGAGATCCGGACCAGTTCGGGGTTGACCGTCTCATAGCGCACCTGGTCCGTCAGGTCCTCGGTTCTTCCATTCCCCAAATGTCCGGTGACCAGCAACTGCCGGTGCTGGCCCTTCTCCAGGACCAGATAGGCGGGAAAGATCTCGATTCTCTCGATCCGGAGCTGTTCTTCTTCCCGAACCGGGGCGCCTTCCCGGACCCAGTCTCGAAGCGCGGCGTAATCGGCGGACTCGGCCGAGAAGCGGCTGCCTCCGCCGTGGGGAATCTGGAACGTCGGTTTCTGAAGCAGCAGGCTCTCTTCCGGATTTTTCGGGTCCACTCGCGGCCGGATCGGCTCGGCGCTCTCGGGCGACAGGACCTGGTAGGTGCCGCCCTCCACGATCCAGCGGTGGTCTTCCCGGGGATGCCTGGCATCCAGCGAGAGCTTGAAGCCGCCGCGACCCTTGACTCCGCCGTGACAGGCCGAATCGTTGCAGCCCCGCCGGGTGAGTATGCCGCCGATTTCTCTGGAGAAACTGAAGGGTCGTGGTGCCTGGCTCTCACGCACCTGGATCGAGGCCTGGGAAGCCTGACCCTGAAATTCCGCCCTGATTGCCGTATCCCCGTCGAAGCGGGGGACGAGCTTCCCTTCGGCGCTCAAATCCGCGACGTTGCGGTCGTTCACCTCCAGGCGGGTGTCGGCGGTCACGTCCCTTTCGTTTCCGTCGGCGAAAGCCGCCACCACCACCAGCCGCTGAGAGGCGCCGGCGCCCCACATGCGGATCTCCTGGGGCATCAGGCGCAACGACAGAGCTTGAGGCGGGTGAGAAGGCGCCGGAGCCGGCGTTCCCGAAAAAAGCAGCGAACCGGTAAGAACCAGGACGATGGCCATCGATGCCCCGGCCCGAGCCCGGGTCCAGGTTTTCCGCTCGGTAGGCGCCGTCATTGCTCGTACTCCTTCTTGCCTTCGGCCGCCGCCGCACTCTGGCCCGTGGCCAGCGTCATGATGGGGACTTGTCCCAGCGGAAGCCGGGCCCCGGCCCGGTCGCCCGACATGGGTTGGGCCCAGAGGCGGACGAGCTGAGGCATTCCGCTGGCCGTGGCGTCCGCGTCCGCCACGAAGGCCATCGTCACTCCCTTTCGAACCGGACGGAATCGA
>JAPOYZ010000394.1:7144-9692 GCA_026706325.1 Candidatus Aminicenantota bacterium | reverse complement strand
TGCCACCCGAACCGGGGTCCCAGCCTGAACCTGCTCTGGACCCAATACGCCTGCAGGAGCTGCCTCCTGTCCAGGACCTCGCCTTCATTGAATCGGAAGAGGGACTCCACCAGTTTCGGGGCCGCGTCTTCGGAAGCCGCGACCTCGATCTGGGCGATTTGAGGCTCGCCCAGCAGATTCCAATGTTGCAGAGCCTCCAGCCGCCGGTCCTGGAGGTAGGAGAGGATGGCCAGAAAGCTCCGGGCGTAGCTGTTCTTCGGGTCCAGCTTCAGCGCCGTCCCCAGGCTGGCTCGGGCCTTGTCCCTCCGGTCCTGTTTGAAATAGACGCCGGCCAGCTCCGCATGGGCCGCCGCGTAGCCGGGCCTCAGGCGGACGGCGCGCTCCAGTTCCCTTTCGGCATCGGCCCAACGCTCCTGCTTGGCCAGGGCCATGCCGAGCAGGAAGGTGGCCTCGCTGTTGGAGGCCTCCTGTCGCAGGATCTGCCGGAATAGCGACTCGGCCTGCTGGTAGCGCTCTGCTTCCAGTTCCGTTCGGCCGCGGGAGAGTAGCTCTTCGGTGCCGGAGGCCAGGCCGGCCGGAGCAAGAAGCAGGCTCAGTAATACCAAGAGGGAGACGCGGACGGAAATCGGCGCCGGCCGGAAGTGCCCGAGCATACGCCGCACATTGTAGTCAGTCGCGATTGCGGTTGTTGCCGCAGCCGGCTCAGGAGGGAGTCCCGGGGATGACCAGAAGCGTCCAGTTTTCCAGTCGCGACCGCTGCCGCGCCATCTCTCCCGCCGGCCGCCGCTGATAGGGTCCCTTTACGGGATCGTGCACGATCCATTCCCGGCGGGATTCGTCCCAGCCCACCAGCACCACGTAATGATTGTTGGTTGTCAGGATGGACGGGTCGATCGCGGTGATCAGTGGCCGTCCCTGCCGCAGGTGATCGAGCATTTCGCGAGTTTCGCCGGCGAAGGAGTAGGCCTGGAATCCCTCCGAGGTTGCCAGGTTCTTCAGTTCGAGGCCGGTCAGGCCCCTCTTCGGGAAGGGTTGGAACCGTCCCGCCAGTTCACGGTGATCGGCCGGATGGTTCCAGTAGCGCAGCAGCATGGCGAGCACGGCGGGGCCGCAGTAGTTTTCCGCTTGGCGTACGTAGGGGACTTCCAGGAAGAACCCTTTGGCGGGCGATTTCTGTTCTGCGCGTACGGTTACGGCCGATGCGGCCAGCATCAGAATGAAAAGGGACCAGACCGGAAGCCTCAACATTCCTGGTGGGAAAACCCTGGGAGCGGCGGCTTTCTTGCCGCCGATTCTTGGAAATGCCGGTGAAAGAAAGAACGGGCGACAGGAAAGTCGCTCCCAATGGGGGACAGGAAAGTCCCCCCTCCTGGCGCTACGAGTTAATCGAATCAACCGAAGAGGTTCCTGGGAAGTCCGGTCTGTAAGAACGCCTTGGCTCCCGCCTCGACATGGCGCTTGCCGTGCTCCAGCGAGAAAGCCAGATGAGACGGGAGCAGAGCGTCGAAGTCGTAGTTCAGCAACTTCTGCATGGAAGCCGCACAGTCCTGAATGCTCGAATCACGGACGTTCTGGAGGACGACGGCGCCTCCCCAAAACACCTGGTCCCCCGCAATCAGATAGGTCCGGTCCCGGCCCCTCAAAAGAAGGGAATAGTGGCCGCGGCAATGGCCCGGGGTGGCGATGGACATTAGTTCCAATCCGCCTACTTCGAAACGGTCCCCGTCCGACATCTCCTCCTCGACTTCACACGGCTCCCAGTGGAACTCCGGCGGATAGAAGCCGAATTCCTGTGCCCAGGCCAGACCGGTCTGTTCCGCGTCCCCCTCTCGGATCGTCGGCGCCGCTTCCCGTCCGGCGATGACGATGGCCCCCAATTCGCGTTTCAGTTGAGCCAGTGCCCCCACATGGTCGGCGTGGTAGTGGGTGACGAAGATCCGGCGGATCTTCCCCGGATCCAGGCCGTCGTTCTCGATGTTGCTCAAGATCTTCCCCGGCCCGTCGAATCCGGCGTCCACCAGGGCCAGCCCGTCTTCGCCCCGAATCACGAACACGTGGCAGTCCATGCGATTGGAGATGTTGAAACCGGTGTCGCCGCCGCCCACCAGATAGACGTCATCCGTCAGTTTCATGTCACTCGGTCCTCAAGGGAAAAAAGCTTCGGGGGGCGTCACTCCACCAGGGACGGCGCGGCGGCTTCCTTCGGCGCGGCTGCGTCGTACTCCGCGGCCAGGCGCGAGTATTCCTGCTCCTTGGCGTCCATCTCCACCTCGAGCCGCTTCCTCTCGTCCCGGATGATCTTGTTGGCGTTGGTCGAAGCCCATCGCGAGTTGGGAACGTTTTTCAGACCGTCGTGGAGCCTCTGCACATGCCCCTTGGCCGAGTTGGCCGCCGGCCCCTCCACCACCGCCGCGCGGGCATAGGCCAGCAGGGCGGTATCGTAATCGTGGGTCCGGGTCGCGGCAAACCCGAGACGGAACGCGGCGTAACCGTGTCCGGGATTCATCTTCAGAGTCTGCTTCAGGTGCTCCACCGCCTCCTCAAGGTC
>JAPOYZ010000394.1:0-7134 GCA_026706325.1 Candidatus Aminicenantota bacterium | reverse complement strand
GCAGGCTGCCGGTTACGGGCCGCTGGTCCGTGTCGTAGAAGTTTCGGGCGTAGGAACGGGCGACACCTCAAGGTCCGAAACCGGCTTGCTGGGAGACTTGGTCCACACTTCCAGGATCGAACGGCCCATTGCATAGTGAGCGTCCGCCGCCCACCCCTGCTTCATCGCGATCCAATCGACCGTGTTCTGGCCCATCGGTTTCTCCAACTGATCCAACAGGCCGAGGGCCCGGGTGGCGTAATCGCTCGCCCGGTCGATCCTCTTGCTCTCGGAGTAGATATTGGCCAGCGGCGCCAGCAGCTCGACCGTGTCGGGAAGCTCGAGCAGAGCCTCTTCTCCGTGCCGAATGAAACGATCGACATCGTTGCGCGAAAAAGCCGCGTTGGCAATCGCAAGGTGGGCCCACGCGGTCAACCCGCTGTCAGGAAACTTCTTCAGGAATCTCTCTGCCAGCCGGGCCTGCTTGCGAACATCGCTGGTCTCTCTGATCTCCTCCCACGCTCTGAATTCCTCTCGAGACCGTGGCTTGCCCACGGTGCGGGCTTCGTCCAGCACCTGGTCTTCTACGAACTCCACCGGCGGGTCACCCTCGGATTGTTTCTTGTCCTGAGGCGAGAGCGGATTGGCTGGAGTCATGGCCACCGTCATGGCCAGCAACAGAGCGGAGAAAAGCAATCGCGGATTCTTCATCATGACGCCTCACAATACGCAAACGAATGACCGTGGACCACCGAAAGTGCGGGGACGCCCTTACGCCAACAGTTTGGTCACCACCTCGCCGCCCACGTCGGTCAACCGGAAGTCTCGTCCCTGAAAGCGGTGGGTCAACCGGAGGTGGTCGATGCCGAAGAGATGGAGGATCGTGGCGTGGAAGTCATTGATGGAGACGGGCTCCTCCTCGACTCCCCAGCCGATGTCGTCCGTCCTGCCGATGACCTGCCCTCCCTGGATGCCCCCGCCGGCCATGAAGACGCTGAAGGCGAAGGGGTGGTGATCCCGGCCGGTGTTGATTTCCTCTTCCCCTCCGTTGTTCTCCGCCAACGGTGTCCGGCCGAATTCCGCGGCCCAGACGACCAGCGTCTCGTCCAGCATGCCGCGCTGCTTCAAGTCCTGGATGAGCGCGGCCACCGGCTGGTCGACGATCCCGCAGTTGGTGGGCAATTGTTTGTCCAGACTGCTGTGATGATCCCATGAGGCGTGATAGATGTTGACGAATCGTACGCCCCGCTCCACCAGGCGGCGCGCCAACAGGCAGTTGCGTGCATAGTTGCCGAACACCCCGTTGGTAAAGCCGCGTCCTCGACTGCCGTCGGGATCTTTCCGGTTGACCCCGTACATCTCCAAGGTCTTCTCGCTTTCCTGGGAGAGGTCGATGAGTTCCGGCGTCGCAGACTGCATCCGGTACGCCAGCTCATAGGAGGCGATTCGGGACAGGATCTCGGGGTCGCGGGCCTGCTTGTAATGCTGCCGGTTGAGCTGTTTCAGGGCCTCCAGACTCCGGCGCTGGCATTCGTGCGGCAGGCCCTCCGGATTGGACAGGTGCAGCACCGGGTCACCCTGGTTCCGGAAGAGCACTCCCTCGTAACTCGAAGGCAGGAAGCCGCTGGACCAGTTGGAGGCTCCGCCGCTGGTTCCCCTGCCGGCGGTGAGCACGACGTAGCCCGGCAGGTCCTCCGACTCGCTGCCCAGTCCGTAGTTGATCCAGGAACCCATCGATGGACGGCCGAAGGTGGGCACTCCCGAATTCATCATCAACTGTCCCGGATGATGGTTGAAGGCCTCGGTGTGCATCGACCGGATCAAGGCGATGTCGTCGGCGCAACCGCCGATATGGGGCAGATATTCGGAGAACCGGATACCCGATTCGCCATGCCTGGGGAATTTGGCGTTGCTGCCCATCAGCACGGCCGACTCCTTCTTGATGAAGGCGAACCGGACCTTTTCCAGCATGGACTCGGGCATGGGTTGGCCGTTCAGCTCCGTCAGTTTCGGCTTGGGGTCGAAGAGGTCGATCTGGCTGGGAGCGCCGGCCATGAAGAGGAATATGCAGCTCTTGGCCTTGGCCGGGAAATGGGTCGACATCATCTGCTTCCCCATGGTCCCGGCGGCATTCGCCTGCCCCAGGAGTCCCTGCTCGGCCAGCATCGTCGTCAGCGCGATTCCGCCCAGACCGCTGGCGCTGCTGGTCAGGAAGTCTCGACGCGATTCCAGAATTTTTTCCCTCAAAGAGTTCATGTCCTACTCCCGAGTGACAAATTCGTCCAGGTTGAGGATGGTGCGCGCCACCGTCGTCCAGGCGGCGGCCTGCTCCTGGGACAACTCGCCGGGGAATCCCGGTCCCGCGACCTTGGCGGCCGACCCTTCCCCCGCTGCGAAGACCTGTTCCTGGTCGTCCAACAGCTTCGTCAGAACGCTCATCTCGACCGGGTCCGGCTCTCTCGCCAAAGCTCTCCGAAACGCGTAGCGAAGCCGGTCCTCGTCCGTGGACTTCACCTCGGAGGTGATTTTCCTGGCGAACGACCGGGCGCAGTCGACGAAGACGTGGTCGTTGAGCAGCGTCAGCGCCTGCAGCGGCGTGTTGGACCGGGTCCGGCGAATACAGGCGGTGTTGGAGTCCGGGCTGTCGAAGGTCATGAGCATGGGATACGGAACCGTGCGCTGAAAATGGATGTAGAGCCCGCGGCGGAACTTGTCGGTCCCCTGACTCTCCGGCCATTTGACTCCGGAACTGTAACCCACCTTCGCCACGTCTTTGGGCAGAGGCGGACGAATGCTCCGGCCGCCCACCCGGCGTTCCAACAGGCCTCCCACGGCCAGGAAGAGATCCCGGGTGACTTCCGACTCCACGCGGAATCGGCTCTGACGGGACAACCACACGTTGTTGGGATCGGTCTTGAGGAGTTCCGGATCTACTTGAGAGGACTGCTGATAGGTCGATGACAGAACGATCGTTTCGATCAGGTCCTTGCGGCTCCAGCCCAGATTCACGAACTCGCGGGTGAGCCAGTCCAAAAGTTCCGGGTGGGAAGGTTTCTCTCCGCGGGTCCCGAAATCGTCGCTGGTCGCCACCAGTCCCCTTCCGAAGAGCTTTTCCCAGATTCGATTGACCTCCACGCGGCCCGTGAGCGGATTGGACGGGTCCACGATCCACCGGGCCAGGTCGAGGCGGTCCGGCCGTTCTCCCCGCCAACGCATGGGAGGCAGTACGCCTGGCGTTCCGGGCATCACCTGCCGGCCCTTGCGCAGGAAATCGCCCCGGACGTGGATATGGGTCTTGGGCGGTTCCGGGTTCTGAGCGATGGTCTGCGCCAGCGTCTCGGGGACCTGAGGCATCGCCTTGTGATGCCCTTCCAATGCGGCGTGCCATTCCCGCATCCGCGGCTGCTGGTCGACGGCGTAGTCCAGCAGCAAGGCGGTCTGCTCGTCGGACCGGTCCCGCGGCGCCACGGCCAGCACCCGCTCCACGTCGATGGGGACCAGGGACTGCAGCAACTCCCTCGGGGCCGTCGTCGCCGAAAGCCGGAACCGGCCCATGGTCCGGTGGTCGCCGAGGCGCTGCTCCAGCTTGAAATGGAATGTGGTTCCGGATGACGAGCCGGCGTCCGCCTTGAGGATCACGACAATCTGACGGTTGTGGTTGGGTCCGTCGAGCCCACCCGGCGACCAACCGGTCACCTCTTCCCCGTCGACGGCTCGAGAAACCTCGAACCCGTCCATCTCCTGCAAGGCCACCGCCGAATCGATCTCCAGCTTCTGCGGTTCCTTGCCCTCTTCACCCGTTGAAGCTTCGATGCCCACTTCCGAAAGCGCGAATTCTCCTTGGGCCGCCCGGCCCGGACCCGAATTCGGAAGCGTCGGGTCCTTGAGGACCTCGATGCGGAACGCAGTGACCCCGGACAGCGAGCTCGTGACCTCGACCTCGTAGTTGTTGTGGGCGGGATTGGCGCCCCGGGCCAACAGGCTGCCGTCCTCCTGCTTGACCAGCTCGGCCTCCTTGGAGTCGGTGGTGGTGAAGCTGACGGGATCGAGGACCTGCCACTGGCCCAGCAGAGGATAAGGGTTGCGGGCCTCCCAATCGGCCAGCTTCGGAGCCAGCTCTTCCTCCAGAGGCTTTCTCTCGGCCTCCATCTTTCCGATGAGCATCTCCTGCCTCAGGTCCCATTCCCGCTTGGCCCGCCAATAGGCCGCCATCTCCGGTTCCAGGGTCGCCGGGATGTTCTTTTCCTCCGCTTCGTTGAGAAAGGCGAAGAGCTCGTAATACTCCTGTTGAGAGAGGGGGTCGTACTTGTGGTCGTGGCACTGGGCGCAGGCCATGGTCAGGCCCAGAAAGACCGAGGCCGTGGTGTTGGTCCGGTCCACGATCTGCTCGATGCGAAACTGCTCCTTGTCGACTCCCCCCTCGCGATTGGTGAGGGTGTTGCGGTGAAACCCGGTGGCCACGCGCTGTTCGATTCCGGCATCCGGCAGCAGGTCTCCCGCCATCTGCTCGATGACGAACCGGTCGTACGGAAGGTCCCGGTTGATGGCCTCGATCACCCACTCCCGATAGCGCCACGCGTGGGGGCGGGGGCGGTCCTTCTCGAATCCGTCGCTGTCGGCGTAGCGGGCCAGATCCAGCCAATGCCGGGCCCAGCGTTCCCCGTAGTGGGGCGAGGCGAGGAGCTGACGGACCAGCCGTTCGTAGGCATTGGGGAGCGGATCGTTCACGAACGCCTCCACCTCGGCGGGCGTGGGCGGGAGTCCCAGCAGGTCCAGGTGCAGTCTTCGAACCAGGGTTTCCCGGGAAGCCCGGGACGAGGGCTGGAGTCCCCGTGTTTCCAGGGCTTCCAGCACGAACGAGTCGATGGGATTCCGAACCCAGTCCGGGTTGCGCGTCGCCGGGACTGCGGAGGCACGGATCTCCTGAAACGACCAATGGCCGTTCGCGCCCGCCTGCAGGTCGGCGCCGGCGCCGTCATTCTCCGCCGGCCAAGAGGCGCCTTCGTCGATCCAGGCGCGGAGGCGGTCGATCAGGTCGGCGCTCAGCGGATCGCCTTGAAGCGGCATGATCATGCCGCCCGTCCCCGAGACCATCTGGATCAACCGGCTGGCCGAGCTGTCGCCCGGGACGATGGCGGGACCCGAGGCGCCGCCCTTGAGGGCCGATTCCCGCTGATCGAGGCGCAGACCGCCGGACGCCTGCGCGGGACCGTGGCAGTGGTGGCATCTCTGGCTGAAGATGGGCTCGATGTCCCGCTTGAAATCCGGTGCTTCGGCCGATTGATTCCGGCCCAGGCCGGGCACTGCCACGAGCGCCAGGGAGAACAGAACCAGTCCTGAATACCACCGTCGAAAAATCAGCATAAGTCGCTCAACAATATGGATTTGGCGCGATTCTACCAAAACCCCCTTGAACCGGGAAGAAGAGAGGAGTACAGGTTACGAATCGCAAAAGAGTCCGACCATTCAAGGAGGCGGAAAATATGACACCGAAGCAGGGATGGAGCCGCCGGAGGTTTCTCGGGACCGCTTTTCTCGCCCCCGCGATGCACCGGAACTCGTTCACAACACCGGCGCCTCACAAGGGTCCTGCAGGACAACCTGGCCTAGTCATCGACAACCATGGACACGTCGGCGCCCTGAAGCCCGAGGATCTCTTGGAGGGCTACAACCCACAACTGGATCGCACCATCTTCCAGGTCACCAACTCCAAGCTGGGCCTGTCCGCCCGCGAACTGATTGACGTGATGGACGCGCACGGTGTGGACATGACGGTGCTTCACACCCTCAGAGTGTGGGCCAACAAGTACCAGGCCCGAGTCCTGCGGGAGTTCCCCAACCGATTCATTTCCGTGTGCAAGCTCGACGAGCAGAAAGCGTACACGAGTGAAGAAATAGACAAGCTTCACCGCTACGCCGGAGATTGGGGGTTCCGGGGGTTGTACTACGATCCTCCACCCGGCTCCGATGGTCACGACAGCCTGGCCACGTCCAAATACGATCCCTTGTGGAAGGCGGTGGACTCACTGAAGATTACCGTCTCCTTCGTGACTTACACCGGCAGTCCCTCCATCGGCTACGGATCGAATTTCGAGAGCCTGTGGCCCATTCTGCTGCGGCTGCTGGAGAAATTTCCCGACCTTCCGGTCGTGATCGTCCACGGCATCCCGCCCCAGCCCTGCCTTCAGCCGGACAACTCGGTCAAGCTCCCGGAAAAGGCCGTCCGGCTGGTCAAGGAACACAACGTGATCCTTGGCATTCTGGCGGGACACTTGAACTATGGACCCAAGGACGAAGTCCTCAAGAGCCTCTACGACAACTTCGGTCCGGGAAAACTGGCCTGGGGGTCAGAATTCGTCAAGCTGGGCCTGAGCAGTCCAACCGAGTACTCCCGGCGGTTCCACTACCTGCGGAACAACTGCCCCTATATGTCCCCGGAGGACCTGAGCCTCATCCACGGAGGGAACATCCAGCGACTCTACCGCCTGGAGCCGAAGGCTGCCGGACTTCAGTCACCGGCGCCAGCATAGAAGTCCGGGGAAGCTCGCCGGACGCACAACAGCTATCTTTTCTGTCTCCTTAAATGACCATATATAATTACCATAAATATATCCATAAAGTTGCTTTTTATGACTCTTAATATGCATGTGATTCCCGAATTTAACGCCCTGTTTATATCATTCTTGGGATCTCCCTACGGGAGATCTCATTGGGGCAGAGACGCCCCGGCCGTCGGTGACGGACTCCCCTGCTTGTAATCCCTACGGCTGCTGATGTAGAATTTCGCTCAGTAGTGTACGTACGGAGATCTCCATTATGCGGTCCATTCCGGCCCTTCTGATTCTGGCTTTCCTTTCGTTTCAACTCGAAGCCGCAGATCCGCCTGCCAGGCCCAAGCTGGTCTCTCTGTATCCCTTGGGAGGACAGGCGGGGAACACGCTCGAAGTCGAGCTTGTCGGCAAGTATCTGGACCCGCTCCAGGTGGCCTGGTTCTACTGCGACCAGGTGGAGGCGGAGGTCCTGAAGTTGGAACGGACCGAGGAAGCCAAAGAGACCGGCGCCGACCAGGAGCAGGACGCCGAGGCCAAGCCCCACGAGGGCAAATACCGAGCGATGCTCAAGGTTCGCATCTCCCCCGACGCCGAATTGGGAGCC
>JAPOYZ010000084.1 GCA_026706325.1 Candidatus Aminicenantota bacterium | reverse complement strand
GGGACGGTAGCCGTACTCGTTCAGCACGGCGATGGAGCCCAGGTCGGTCCGGTTGCGGGCGACCCGGGCATAGGATTCCGTGGCTTGGCGGAGGGAATCCAGCCCGTTGCGGGCATGTTTGAGCGCCTCTTTGCGCTGCCCGGCCTCTTCGGCCTGGGCTCCCCGGTACAGCGCTTCCACCGTGTTGGCGTATCCCAGGGCGAACTCCAGCCGTCCCACCCAGAAATCGGCGTACCAGCGGCCCCGCGGTTCCGATTTGTTCCGGGCGCGCCGGGCGGCCTCCAGAGCCTCCCGGTAATCCCGCTGCACGGTCGCCAGGTAGGCCGGCACCTCCTGCGGCTTCCAGAACTTCATCATCATCCCCTTGACGTAGAAGGCGAACGGGATGACCAGAAGCCGCGTCGGTCCGATCTTGGCGTCCGACTCGGGGCTGGTGGCCAGGGTGAGGGTGGCCGATTCCAGCAGGTCAAAGGCCGTCAGCAGATCCTCCGCCGCCGCTTCCCCGCATACGGTCCCGACCAGGTCGCGGGCCACGTCCTTCGGATTCGCCTGCTCGTCCCAGGCGGCCCGGGCCAGATAGGCCAGAACCGCGTCATGATCCCCCGGAAAGCGCTCGCGCGCGATGAACCCGGTCCAACCGTGGCGGCGCAGCTCCTGCAGCACCTGGTGCAGGACCGCCGGCCGCAGTTGCGGCACGAGGCCAACGACGTCGTCGTCCAGGGTCACGTGCATGTGGGCCGGGACTTCTTCCGTGTTCAGAGTCCCGAGGACTTCGGCGCGGGGCAGAAAGTTCTCGGGCTGGTTCTCCGGGTGGATCCCGACTTCGGAACCCGCCGGCAGAATCCGGTCCAGGATGGGAAACAGCTCTTCGGCAGGTTCGTTGAAGATGATCCCGATATCGGGCCGGAGACTGTCCTGCAGGACCTTCGGGTCGTTCAACAGGCGGTCGTAGAAATAGAGCGAGGTGAGGTCCGCCTTGAACTGGGCCACCCCCAGCTCGCCCGGCCAGCGCCCGGATCCCTTGCGGTTCCCGGCCGCCTCCACCAGATCGGGGAGGGACCGCACCTGGCCGACTCCGTATTTGGCATCCAGCAGTTTCCAGGCCCGTTCATACTCCCCCAGCCATTGCTTCTCTTCCGGCATCCCCATCCGGATGTGGTCCGCTTCCGGATAGGTGTTGACCGTGGCCCGCAGGATGGCGCTGGAAAGATCGAACACCACGGGGTCGTCCACGGGGGTGTTGAAGCCGGGCCGGACGGTCAGTTGGAAGCTTCGCTCGGCTCCTTTCAGCAGAGGCGCGAAGGCGGGTGGAAAGTCGTTGGTGGGCGCATCGACGTCGCACTCCATTCCCCGGCGGTGGGCGTACTCGATGAGGTTGTGAACCAGCCGCTCCCCGGCGGCCATCATCTCCTCATAACGTCCCCCCAGGGGAAGGTCCGGATTCCAGAACTCGTCGGCGTCTTCGAACAGCTCCCGTCCGATCATGTCCGGCGTGATGGGGAAGTGCTGGTCGTACCAGAGGGAGGCCGTATCCCGCTTGATGCCCTTGTGCTCCCAGTGGAGCAGGGGCTGGTACATGTAACCGGAAATCTGCAGCCGGTTGAACTTGAGCTTGGCCAGTTGGTCGATCAGGACCCGAAAGTCGGCCATGCCCCACGATTCGCCGCTGGGGGCGAAGTCCTGAACGCTGGGATGTCCGCGGATGCGAAAGACCGGTTCCATGACCACGTCCAGGTCCGGAAGCTGGAACGCGTCCGTTCGCTCCGGCAGAACGTCCCGGTCGGTGAAATAGCGCACGCCCCAGCGTTCCACCAGCTCGTAGACGGCCCACAGGGTCGCGGGCGGGCTCCCTCCGGCCAGGATCAGGGCCGGACGACCTTCCAGATCCGTCCGGTGCAGCACGATCCCCTGATCGCTCACCTCCGGAAAGGATCGTTCCCCCATCGCCCGTTTCACCGTTGCATTGGTCTGCGGACTGCCGATCAGAAAGACCGCGTCCGCGGCGCCGGACGGATGGCGCGCCGGATAGGCCCGAATTCCATACAGCTTGGCCAGGTAGTCGCACAGTTCCCGGGCCGCGAAGCGCTCCAGCTCCGGCGCGGCGCTGCCTACAACCACGTCTACTTGAGGAACCCGTGTGCAAGCCGATCCCAACAGCAGCAGGACCAGCACCGCCAGACAGATCCAAGCTCTTTCAAGTCTCATGGCGACGGCTCCCTTCCCTCGTTCGACCCGGCAGGTAGCGACTTCTTCAATTCGGCCATCTTGGTCTTCAGAGCGCGACGCCCATATTCGTTCACCACGGCGATGGCGCCCAGGTCGGTCGGCGTGCGTGCCACTCGGGCGTATGACAGCGTGGCTTGGCGTAGCGTCTCGAATGCCTTCCGTGCCTGCGCGAGGGCGTCGTCAATCCGGCCGTCGGCCTCTGCAGTGGCCGCGTGGTGTAACGTCTCGACCGCTTCCACGTAGCCGGCGCCAAACTCGAGGCGCCCCACCCAGAAGTCCGGATACCACCGGCCCGCCGGCGTGGCTTCGGCCCGCGCCCGGCGCGCCGCCTCCAGGGCGGTCTCGTACTCGCGCCGGGCCTTGCCCATGTACTCAGGCGCCGGCTTTGGGGTCCAATACTTCATCACCATCCGCGGGACCGGGAACGCGATGGCAGACCTGGAGGGAGCGAGGACCATGGTCAGCGTCGCCGCCTCCACCTGGTGAAACGCCTCCAGCAGGCTCTCTCCGCAGGAAGCCCCGCAGACCGCGGCCAGAAGATCGCGGCCCACGGCGTCCGGTGTGATCTCCGCGTCCCAGGCCGCCCGGGCCATGTAGGCCAAGGGCCAGTCGTGATCTCCGGGGAAGCGTTCCCGCGCGATGAATCCCGCCCAGGTGCTGCGCCTCATCAGGGGAAAGATCTTGTGCAGCGTGTTGGGGGTCAGTTGCGGCACCAACCCCAGGACGTCGTCGTCGATGGTCATGTGCAGAATTCCGGGAGCCTGCTGGGAAGCCAGGGCCGTGAGGACCTGCGGGCGGCTCAGCAACAACACCGGGTTGTTCTCCGGGTGGGCCGAGATCTGCCAGCCGGCGGGAAGAATGCGGTCGAGGATAGGGTACAACTCCTCGGCCGGTTCCCCGTAGACGAACGGAATTTCGGGCCGGAGCGTTCCCTCCAGCACTTTCGGGTCGCGCAGCAGGCGGTCGTAGAAGTAGAGGGCCGCGATGTCGCCCTTCACCATGTTCACCGCCCGCTCCACTCCCCGGTTCCAACCCTTCCGGTTCGCGGCCGCGGACAGCAGGTCCGGCAGGGAGAGAACCTGGCCGACACCGTACTTCTCGTCCAGCGTCTTCCAGGCCCGCTCGTATTCCTCCGTCCACTGGCGAAACTCCGGCATCCAGACGGTCAGGTAGTCCACCTCGGGATAGGTGTCGACGGCGTGCCGCAGGACCGCGGTCGCCAATTCGTAGAGCCGTGGGTCATCCAACGAGGTGGTGGCTCCGGGAACCACCGTCAGCCCGGTGAGGATCGAACTCTTCTCCGCCCCGTCAAGCAAGGGGGCGAACTCCGGCGTGAAGTCGGTGGTGGGCACCGAGAGATCGCAGTCCATGCCCCGGCGGTGCGCGTGTTCGATCAGGCTGTGGACCTGACGCTCGCCGGCGGCCATGGTCTCCTCGTAGCCGCCTCCCGGCGGCAGGTCCGGATTCCAGAATTCCTCCGCGTCCTGGAACAGCTCCCGTCCCCACATGTCCGGAGCGATGGGATAGCGGTACCCGTACCAGAGGGAGGCCGAACGCCGTTGGATGCCCTTGTGCTCCCAGTGCAGATAGGGCTGCCAGCCATAAGCGTAGATGTTCATGCGGGTGAACTTCATCTTCGCCAACTGGTCGATCAGGACGTGAAAGTCGGCCACTCCCCACGCCTCGCCGCTGGCGGCAAAGTCCTGGAAGGTGGGATGCCCGCGAATGCGAAAGACCGGCTCCATCACCACGTCGAGGTCGGGAAGCACGAAAGCTTCCTTCCTCTCGGGAAAAACGTCGCGGTCGATCAGATAGCGCACTCCCCAGCGCTCCGCCAGTTCGTAGACCGCCCACAGCGTCGCCTTGGGGCTGCCGCCGCCCACGATCAGGGCAGGCCGGCCGTCCAGCTCCGAACGCCGCAACACGATCCCCTGGTCGGTCACCTCCGGAAAGGGTTGTCCGGCGGTTGCTCTTTTCACCGTCGCATTGGTTTGAGAATTGCCGATCAGGATCAAGACCTGGTCTGAAGCCGACGGTTTCCGTTCGGGCCAGGCCTGTATTCCATAGAGCTTGACCAGATAGTCACACAGCTCCCGGGCCGCGAAACGCTCCAGTTCCGGCGCCGCGCTGCCCACCACGATGCCGACCCTCGGCAATTCCCTGTCCAGTCTGCACGCCGGCCAGGAGCAGAGGAGCAGCAGGGCCAACCCCAACGCCGCCGGCCCAAGGAACGGATACCTCCAACGGCGGCGAGACTTCATGACAGGCGACCTCTTCCGGCGGGACCTCCGATTAGTAAATATGGACGGAGGAGACGGGCGCAATTTTCAGATTGAACTACGCTGTCCGCGCGTTTTGCTTGGCGAAATTGTCCCAATGGGGTTCGCGGGTGTCAAGCGGGGGCGGGGAAAGAGGAAAGAGAAGAGAGGGAGGGGATTGGGTGGAACGCTCACACGCCGCCGTTATTCGCGGCGGCATTGCCAACTTGACTGGGTGGCGCCGGAGGTTTAATGTGGATTGCAAGATCGGCAATTCTTTTTAGTGGTCTTTTCATGCGGTTCAGCCCTCTTGGACCCTCGATGTCTAAGTAAAGGCAGGGGTGCGGGTTTTGTTTTTATTGTACTTTTCCCTTCTCATTCTTTGCGGGATCCCACCCGGGTTTGGTCAGAATGGCGATCCAAGGGCGAAAAATGAAGAGTCTGTGGACTATTTTGAGAAGTGGCTCCGGGAAGACGCGGTTTATATCATTACGGACGAAGAACGAGCCGTGTACGAGAAGCTGGTGGCGGAGGAGGAGAAGGAGAGGTTTATTGAACAGTTCTGGTCAAGGCGCGATCCGGATCCCAGGACCTCGGAAAACGAGTTCAAGACGGAGCACTATCGAAGAATCGCATACGCTAATGAGCGTTTCAGCAGCGGGTACCCGGGTTGGAAGAGTGACCGGGGAAAGATATATATCCTCCATGGGCCGCCGGCGGAGATCGAATCCCATTCTTCGGGTGAGAACTATCACCGGCCCATGACCGAGGGAGGCGGGTCCACCGCCGTCTACCCGTTCGAGATCTGGCGATACCGGCACATCGAAGGACTCGGCAACGACATCATCCTGGAGTTCGTCGACTCGACACTGTCCGGCCAATATCGATTGGCCGTGAACCCCGACGAAAAGGACGCGCTCCTTTACTCGCCGGCTCGGGGGCCGACGCGATGGCAGGAACTGGGGAGAAACTATCGCCTCATGTATTCGATGCGGGGCGATCCCTTCTACCGGTACAAGACCTATGCGTTCGTTCAGGGCGCCAAGGAGATCAAGTACGACGACCTCAAGAGGACCGTGGGGGTCAACATCGAGTTCGAGGATCTGCCCTTTCAACTGCGCCAGGACTATTTCTCCCTCAACGCCGACGAGATTCTGGTTCCGGTCACCTTGCAGGTGGACAACCGTCAACTGACGTTCAAGCTGGAGAACGGGCGCCACGTCGCCCGGGTGGCCGTGTATGGGGTCGTGACCAGTCTCAGCAACCGGGTCGTCGCCGAGTTCGACCACGACCTGGTCACCTCATTCTCTCCGGAGCAGTTGCAAATCGGCTTCCTGGGGACCTCCAGCTTCCAGAAAATCCTGCTTCTCCAGCGCAGACAGAGATACAAGCTGGACTTCGTGGTCAAGGATCTGAACGAGGGCCGGGTGGGAGTCCAACGCAAGGCGATCATTCCGGCGCCCTACAAGGCCGAGCGGCTGGCGGCCAGCTCGCTTCTCCTTTCGCCGGGCATTCAGGTTCTGGATGGCGTCCCCAATCGGGAGGAGATGTTCGTCATCGGCGACGTCAAGGTCCTGCCCAACCTGCGCAAGACCTTCGATCCCCGGCAGTCGTTGTGCCTCTATTTCCAGGTCTACAACGCGGATATCGACCAGGAGACGATGAAGCCTCATCTGAGCGTGGCCTACCAACTCCTGAAGAATGGCGAAGTCCTGAAGGTGAGGCCCGATCCCGAGGGCCAGTCGATCCAGTATTCGTCCGATCAGAGGGTGGTCTTCATACAGTCCCTGAGTCTCGCCGGCCTGGAATCCGGAGACTATCGAATCGGGGTGGAAGTGGAGGACCGCTTGTCGGGAAACCATCTACAACTGGCAGAGGACTTCACGGTCCGGCCCTTTCGAGCCGAATGACCGCCGGACGGGATTCGTCTTTCCCCTTTCGCGCGCAGGTCTCCAATGGCGCCGAGCATCTCGACGCGAGCAATCGAACGGCCCGGACTTGCCGGGTTGTCGGTGTTGGTCTTGATGCTAGCGCCAACCCCCGTCCTGCTGCCGGCATCCCCAGCCCGGTCGATCCTGCCAAGTGGGAAGACGGCCGGGTCCCAGATCACGGAAGCTGCAGGCGGTCCGTTCGAGGAAGCCGAACGGCTGTTTCGCGAGCGGAACTTCCCCGCTGCGGAGCCGCTCTTCCGCGGGGTTCCCGAGACGAGTCCCCACTACCCGAAAGCGCAACTTCGGCTGGGGACGATCTACTACGCGGCAGGCCAGCCCGCTCTGGCCGAGACGTTCCTCCGCACGCACCTCCGCCTTCGGGAATCAGCCGAAGGTCACACCCTGTTGGCGGGCGTGCAGCTCAACCAGGGGAAATTCGACCCGGCCATCGAATCGGCCCGTAAGGCCATCGCCCTGGACAAGGGTTACGCCAGAGCCCGCACGGCGTTGGGGATGATCTACGCCACGATGGAGGATTTTCCCAAGGCCCTGGCCGCCTTCCGGAACGCTCTGGAACTGGACGACAAGGACGCCAATACCTGGTTTCTGCTGGGACGCTCCTATTTCCTGTCCCACCAGCCGGCAATGGCCCGAGAGGCGTTGGAGAACGCTCTGCAACTCAATCCGCAGGTGGTCGAGATCTACTCACAGTTGGCGCAGACCCTGGCCCGGTTGGGAGAATCCGCCCGGGCCGAGGAGGTCTTCACCCGGGGAGTCGAGAATAACCGCCTCCGGACGCCTCCCGACAAGGGGATTCACATCGCTTACGGGTTGTTCCTCGCCGGGCTGGACCGGGGGGAGGAGAGTTGCGAGCAGTTCAGAGCGGTGACCCGGTTCGCCCCTCAGGATCCGGAAGCGCATTACGAACTCGCCAAGGTCCTCTTCCAGATGAAACGCGTTGCGGAAGCGGCGCGCGCCGCGGACCGGGCGGTGGCTCTGGATCGCTCCGACTATCGGATCCACTATCTGCTGGCCCGAATCTACACGGTGCTGGGCGACGCCGGCAAAGCTGAGGAACACGCCCGAAACGCCGTCTACGTGGAACAGCAGTAGGGGATAGAGTTCCTTGGCCCGGTAGCTCGGGCAACAGAAAAACGGCAGGAGAAGCGACCTTTCCGATCCGAAATGGGGGAATCACGGCGTGGGCCGCTTCCCGATCCACTCACGAAGCGCCTCGTCGATTCGTGTCTGCCAACCGCGCCCACCGGCCCTGAAATGGTCGATCACATCCTGCGACAGCCGGATCGTGGTGGACACTTTCGGTTTGGCAACCGGTGGACGACCGCGACGAACGGGCGCGTTGGCAAACTTCTCCGGCCAACCGTCCCTGGACAGGTCGGGCGCGGTGTCCGGATCAAAATCTCGGGGAACAGAGCCTTCGTTCGCGTTCATTGGCTTTCCTTATACTGATGATCCGGTTCCTCGATCCGGAGCACCTGGTCGGTCGGAATGGCGGTCAATTCCTGACGGACCCCACTGGGCCACCGGATCTCGAGCCTTTTGACGGAGTCGTCCGGTCCCAGGCCGAAGTGGACTCGGCGGTCGCTGGAACCACCGTATCCGACGCTGGTGGTCACGTGGTTGTGTTGAACCCCGCCAGCCGATTCCAGGACCAGCTTGGCGCCGATCCCGTCCCGGTTGCTACGGGTGCCCACCAACTCCACCAGCAGCCAATGTTGGCTGCCCGGGGATACATTGCGAAAGATTCTCGCCGGCTCGTCGAAGCGGGTCGCCACGATGTCGACCCGGCCGTCGTTGTCCAGATCGCCGAAGGCGCAGCCGCGGTGGGCGCCCGCCGTCTGGAAGCCGGTTCCGGCGCCGCCGGAATGGTCCACGAAGCGGCCGCCCCGGTTGGCAAAGACGGCGTTGCGCTGCCGGTAGGGGTAGTTGGTGATGATGTGGTCGATGTCCTCGATGTAGGAATTCGCCGAAAACAGATCCTTCCAGCCGTCGTTGTTCAGGTCGTAGATCCCGTTGCTCCATCCGCTCATGGTGATGCTGAGCCGGGCCAGCTCGCTGCGGCGGGTAAAGTCGTCGAATATCCCGCCTCCTTCGTTGTGGTAGTAGGGGAAGGTCTCATTGGTCAACGCGGTGATGAAGAGATCGGGCCGGCCGTCGTTGTCGATGTCCCGGAAGTCCACGCCCATGCAGGAGAGCATCCTGCCGTCGCCGTTGTAGGCGACGCCCGCGGGAATGCCCCGCTCCGTAAACGCGCCCTTTCCGTCGTTTTGAAACAGCAGGCTCCGCGCCTTGTCGTTGGCCACGAAGACGTCCAGGTCACCATCGTCGTCGTAATCGGCGAACGCCACTCCCATTCCCTTCCCCACGTGCAGCCCGACCCCGGACTCCGCCGACACGTCGGTAAAGGTGCCGTCTCCATTGTTCCGGTAAAGGAAGTTCGGGAGCGGTTCGAAGTAGGACGGATGGCAGTAGATGCGCACCTTGGTGTGCTCCCAGCCGCAGAAGGGGTCCTTGTCGAAATCCCAGACCACGTAGTTGGCCACGAACAGGTCCAGCCAGCCGTCATTGTCGTAGTCGAACCAGCCGGCCGCGACCGCCCAGGTCTTGCCGAAACGGGGATGAATTCCCTCGACGCCCGCCTTGTCCGTCACGTCGGAAAAGGTCCCGTCGCCGTTGTTGCGGTACAACTGGTTCCGATTGACCCCCGCCACGTAGAGATCCTGCCAACCGTCGTTGTCGTAGTCGGCGGCTCCCGCCGCCATCGTATAGCCGTTTCCCTGGACGCCGGCCGCCAGCGTCACGTCGCGGAAGGTCCCGTTCCCCTGGTTTCGATAGAGGCGGTTGAAGTACTTGGGTCCCGTCTTTTCGAGCGCCGGTATCTCGGCGCCGTTGACCAGATAGATGTCCAGGTGCCCGTCGTTGTCGTAGTCGAAGAGTGCGACGCCCGCGATCATGGGCTCGATCTGGTACTTGCGGGGGGTGGCGGAGTTTCGCAGAACGAAGTCGACGCCCGAGGACGGGCCCAGTTCTTCGAACAGGACCGGCGGTACGCGTTGTTCCCTGGCCTGCCCACCGGAGGCCCAGGACTGTGACAGCATCGCCCCGAGCAGCGCCAACACCAGCGAAAAGTTGATCCGGGGAAATGGACCGAATAGGGCGCCCGGAAGGGGCGCCCCTGCCGAATTCGATCTTGACAGCCCGTGGTAAAAGTCATCACGGCATTCGACCGTCCCTGCATCCCGGCGGACTGCGTTGCGATTCGGGCACA
>JAPOYZ010000613.1 GCA_026706325.1 Candidatus Aminicenantota bacterium | reverse complement strand
CCGAAGGGGACCAGGACCCGGGTGCCGGCGGCCGGCGGCGTCTCCATCTGATCCGGAACCCGGTAGGTGAACTCCCGGAAGAGCGGCAGGGGTACCGCAACCTGGACGTTGCGGCCTTGCACGGGGTCTCGGCCGGCGGGAACGTGGGGGCTGGCGGACATGAGAAACTCGGGCAAGTGCGAAAAATCCCGCCGGCTCGGGCCCTGATCAAACCGAAACCGATCCCGGAACGGGGATCGAACAGGCTACCGGGGTCACGGTGCGTAGTAGGAGCTTCCCAGTTCGGTCAGCTTCGCCCGGATCGCCTTCATGTCCTCCCAGACCTCCCGTTTGGCCCTCGGGTTGCGAAGCAGATAGGAAGGGTGGAACGTGGGAATCAGAAGACCTCCCCGGTAAGGGTAGAACTTGCCCCGGAGCCGGGATATGGCCGTCTGGGTCTGAAGCAGAGTCTGGGCCGCGTACCTGCCCAGAGCCACGACCAGGAGCGGGTCGATGGCCTGGATCTGCTGGAATAGAAAACCCTCGCACGATTCGACCTCGTCCGGTTCGGGGTCCCGGTTTCGGGGAGGCCGGCACTTGAGGATATTGGCGATGTAGACCTGTTCCCGCTGCAGGCCGATGGACTGGATGATACGGGTCAGGAGCTGGCCGGCCCGGCCGACGAAGGGGATCCCCTGGGCGTCTTCGTCGGCTCCCGGAGCCTCTCCCACGAACATGAGGTCGGCTTCGGGGTTCCCGACCCCGAACACGATGTTTTGGCGCCCCCGGTGCAGTTTGCACCTCGTGCACTCCCCCATCTCCTCCCGGATTTCCGGTAGGGTCGGAACCCGGTTCAGGTTCTTCAGGTTGAGATGGGTCACTCCCAACTCTCCGAAAAAGTTCAGTTGCTGGACCAGTTCACGCATGCAGGCCGATTCCCCGGGGAAACCCTGTCTTCAGTCTACTACGAGGTGGTGCCAAAACCGCGTTCGGCGGACGGAGAGGCGATTTCCAATCGCCCGGTTCCCGCTCGTTCGTCCGTGTCCAAGAATCGGCGGTTAGGAAACCGCCGCTCCGCTCCCGTCCGCCGGCCCGAGCCGGCGGGCGAGCTGTTAAACCACACCGAACCGATCCAGGAGGCCCTCCCGATTCCTCCACTCGGGCGCGACACTGACCTGCAGCTCCAGGCCGACCCGGGGAACGTCCAGGAAGCGCTGGATTTCCTTGCGGGCCCGCGTCCCGATGGTCTTGATCATGCGGCCCGCCCGGCCGATGACGATCTTCTTCTGACTCGCCTTCTCCACCACGATGGAGGCCCGGATCACCACCAGGCCGTCGGTCCGCCGTCCTTCGTCGAACTCCTCAACCAGGACGGCGGTGGAATAGGGAAGCTCCTGCCGGGTGCAATCCAACACCTTCTCCCGGATGAGTTCTCCCACCAGGGATCGCTCCGGCTGGTCCGTCAGGTAGTCGGCCGGATACTCGAACTCCCGATCCGGCAGGTTCCCGGCTATCCGGTCCAGCAGGACCGCCAGGTTGTCCCCCTTGAGAGCCGAGATGGGGATGATCTCCCGGTAGCCGTGACGCTGGTGGTAGAACTCCATCATGGGAAGCAACCGTCCCTTGTTGATGAGGTCGACCTTGTTGAGCAGGAGCAGCGCGGGCTGCCGGATCCGGCCAATCAGATCCAGGACGTATTTCTCTCCCTTGCCGAAACTCTGGGAGGCATCCACCATGTGGAGCACCAGGTCGACGGACCTCAGCGCTTCGTAGACCGCCCCCATCATCCGTTCGTTGAGCCGATAGCCGGGGCGATGGACTCCGGGAGTATCCACGAAGATGATCTGGGAGTCGGCCCGGGTCAGGACACCCAGAATCCGGCGCCTCGTGGTCTGGGGTTTGTCGCTGACGATGGAGACCTTGGATCGGATGAGGCGGTTCAGAAGGCTGGACTTCCCCGAGTTGGGGCGGCCGATCAGGGCGACGAATCCTACCTTGGCCACGTGCCGTTCACGCCACCTGTACCGGGCGGGACGCCAGCCGGTCCAGGATTCGATCCCACAGGAAGGCGGCCACCCGTTTCTTGGTGAGCAGCGGAGATTTCTCTTCCGCTCCCTCCGGGTCCAGCAACAGCACCTGGTTGTAGTCCGAGGCGAAACCTCGATCCGGACGGGAGATATCGTTGGCGACGATCAGGTCCAGACGCTTCCGGCGCAGTTTTTCGAGTGCGTTTCGCCGGAGACCGCTGGTCTCGGCGGCGAAGCCCACCAGGAACTGTCCGGCGCGTTTCTTCTCTCCCAACTCCATGAGGATGTCCCGAACCGGTCGCAGCCGGAGCGTGCCGAGACTGCCCTCGTCCTTCTTGATCTTCTCCCGGCTTCGGCGGACCGGCGCGAAATCTCCCACGGCGGCGGCCATAATGACGATCTCCGACCGCTCGAAGCGCCCGACGACGGCGGCGGCCATCTCTTCGGCCGACCGGACGGCAATCAGTTCCACGCCCGGCGGAGGAGCCAGATGAGCCGGCCCCGAGACCAGAGTGACGCGAGCGCCCCGGTCCCGGGCCTCCGCGGCGACGGCGTATCCCATCTTTCCCGAGGAACGGTTGGAGAGGAACCGGACCGGATCGATGTCTTCGACCGTGGGCCCGGCAGTGACCAGCACCCGCTTGCCTTCCAGCCCCTTCCCCCGGCTCAAGATCCGCAACGCCCGTTCGACAATGACCTCCGGCGGGGCCAGACGCCCCTCCCCCACTTCTCCACAGGCCAGGTAGCCCGCTTCCGGCTCCACCACCGAGACTCCGCGCCCGCGCAGAATCTCCAGATTGGATTGCGTCGCGGGGTGGCGCCACATCTCGACGTTCATGGCGGGAGCCGCGACGGTGGGCGTGACGGTGGAAATATAGAGAGTGCTCAGGAAGTCGTCCCCGATGCCGTGGGCGAACTTGGCCAGCGTGTTGGCCGTCGCCGGCGCTACCAGCAACAGGTCGCTGCTGCGGGCCAGGGCGATATGTTCGATGGCCGCCGAGGAATCCCGGAACAGGCTGTCCACGACGCGGTTCCCCGAGAGTTTCTCCAGGGTCAACGGTCCCAGAAATCTCTTGGCATGCTCGGTCATCACCGGGAGCACTTCACAACCCCCCTCCTGAAGCAATCTCAGGATGACGGCGGATTTATAGGCCGCGATGCAGCCGGTGACGCCCAGAACGACTCGCATGGGAACTCAGTAGGTTTCGCTGCCGTCGAATTCGGTCTGGTCCGTTTCCTCGTCCGCTTCTTCCAGGACTTCCCAGGTGATGAGGCCCTGTTGCGCTTCCTGAATGGCGACGTGGGCGGGCTTCGGAGACTTCTCGTCGATCATGGGAGGGTAGCCGTTCTGCAACTGCTTGGCTCTCTCGGCCGCCACCAGTATGAATCGAAACTTGCTGTCGTACTCGTCGGGAATGTCTATGATCATTGGGCCTCCTTGAACGTTTCTACCACCTCTTGGATCCGCTTGGTGTTCCGGACCGGCCCGCCGGAATCGGATTCGTGGGAACCGACCACCGACTTCAACTCCAGCAAGGCGTCCTTGAGGGAATCGTTGATTATAGCGTATCGATACCGGTTATAGGCGCCAACCTCTTTGGCCGCTCGCTCCATGCGCCTCCGGATGACCGCCAGGCGATCCTGTCCCCTCTGGGTCAGGCGGCGCTCCAGTTCCCGCCTGGATGGCGGAAGGATCAGGATCGTCAGTGCGTCCCGAACCTGATCCATGATCTGACGAGCCCCTTGCACGTCGATGTCCAGCAACACGTCCTTTCCCGAATCGAGACAGTCTGTGACCCACTCGCGGGAGGTGCCGTAGTAGTGGCCGTGAACCCGGGCATGCTCCAGAAACCGGTCACGGGCCACCATCTCGCGGAATTCGGGTTCGGAGACGAAAAAATACTCGACGCCGTGACGCTCGCCCCGCCGCGGCCGCCGCGTGGTGTGACTGACGGAGAAGCGGAGACCCTCGACCTGCTCCACCAGGGCCCGGCCCAGACTGGTCTTGCCGGCTCCCGAGGGACCGCTCATAACGATCAATCTGCCTGCCATGGCGTGGATTTCGCCTCCGAAACGCTCGCTGATCGGCCGCGTTCCCCGACGCCGGACCGCGAGCCGCTATTCTACATTCTGGACCTGTTCCCGGACCTTCTCGATCTCGCCCTTCGCCTCCAGGGCCAGGCTCGAGACGTGGGGCAGAGAGCTCTTGGCCAGGATGGTCGTCACTTCCCGGTGCATTTCCTGGCACAGGAAATCCAGGTTCTTTCCCCTGGGTTCGGATCCCGGCTCCCGGAGTTGATCGGAGAAACGGACCAGGTGGCTGCGCATGCGGGTGATCTCCTCGGAGATCTCCGCCCGGGCGGCATAATACGCGATCTCTTCCGCCAAGCGTCCCTGATCCGGAGAAAAGGAGAGGTTCATCTCCTCCAAGCGTTTCGTCAACTTGGCGCGAGCCTGATCGAACACCTCCGCCGCGTGTCCTCCAATGTCCTTGACCGTTCTTTCAAGGGACTGGATCCGCGCGGTCAGGTCTTCGAGCAATCGCGCTCCTTCGGCCTGGCGGGCTTCCACGACCCGATCCAGGGCCTCGCCGGCCACTGCCAGCAGATCGTCGGAGCAGTGTTGGATCTCGGCTCCCGGCTGATTGGCAACCAGCGTGCCGGACAGCCGCAGACAGTCGGCCGCGTCCAGCTCTCCGCCGACGCCCAGGGACCGGAGACGCTCCACCATCGCCAGGTAGTTCTTCACCAGGTCATCGTCGATCCGGTAACGGGTCTGGGACTTCCAGGCGATCTCCAGCGACAGGTCCACCCGTCCCCGGCCCAGCTTCTCCCGGACGACTTGGCGCAATCGTGCTTCCAGGAACCTGGCTCCGCGCGGGAGTCTCAGCTTCATGTCCAGGTATCGGCCATTGAGGGTCCGGACCTCCACCGAAACGTCCATGGTCTCGAGGGTCCTTTCCGCTTGTCCAAAACCGGTCATGCTGTACATGGTTGCTCCGTCGGTTTCATGCTTGCGGTTCAGACTGCAACCTGTGCAGCCGGCGGTAGGAGGCAGAGCGCTCCAGAAGAGTCTCATGGCTTCCCACGTCCACGATCCGCCCCTCCTCCATGAGTGCGATCCGATCCGCCAGGAGCACCGTCGACAGGCGGTGAGCGATGACCAAAGCGGTCCTCTCCCGGAGAAGATTCAGAAGGGCTTCCTGGACCAGCCGCTCCGACTCGGCGTCCAGGGCGGAGGTCGCCTCGTCCAGAATCAGGATGGGGGCATCCTTCAGCAACGCCCGGGCAATGGCGACCCGCTGCCGCTGGCCCCCGGAGAGTCGAGTTCCCCGCTCGCCGATACGAGTTTCGTAGCCTGCGGGCAAGGTTTCGATGAATTCATGAATGAATGCCATGCGGGCCGCTCTTCTGACCCGGGCATCGCCGCAGCCGGGAAGCCCGTACGCGATGTTGTTCCGGATGGTGTCGTCGAACAGAAAGGTCTCCTGGGGAACGAGGGCGATCTGCCGCCGCAGGGAATGGAGGGAAACCGTCCGGATGTCCGCGCCGTCGATGGAGATCCGTCCCGAAGAGGGGTCATGGAAACGGGGAAGAAGGCTGGCCAGAGTGCTCTTCCCGGCTCCGCTGGTCCCCGCCAGCGCCAGGATCTCGCCGCGGGCCAGGTTCAGATTGATCCGCCGCAGCACGGAAACGTCGCCCTGCCGGTAGCGGAAGGAGACGTCCTCGAAGGCGACGGACCGGGAAAACGGGGGGATTTCAACGGCCGCGGAGACCTCTTTCACCCCGATTCGCGAGCCCAGCAGGTCGAAGATCCGGCTGGACGCCGCGAAAGCCTGTTGGAAATTCAGGTGCATTCTGGAGAGTTTCCTGACCGGCTCATAGAGGCGAAACAGGGCCGCCAGGAAGACCACCAGGACCCCGATACCCAGTCCTTCCTGAACCTGCCGGTTGGCGTAGAACAAAAACGGCACGAAGGAAGCGTACCCCAGGAACTCGACCATGGGCGATGCCAGGGCCGAGAGCCGGGCCCCCTTGAGATTGGCGTGGACCAGGTCGCCGATGGAACGGCGAAAGCGTTTCTTCTCGTAGTTCTCCATGCCGAAGGCCTGGACGATCTTCTGGCCGGCCAACGTCTCCTGCAGCAATTGGGACAGGCGCGCCAGGTTTTCCTGGCTCTCGTGGCTGACGCCCCGCATCTTCCGTCCCAGGCGTGTCGCCAACCCCAGCACCACCGGAGCCATGAGCAGCGCCAGCACGGACAACAGCCAGTTGATGTAGAAGATCAGTCCCAGGAAGAACAGCAGGAGAAACACCTGGCGCAGGAAGTCGGTCAGCGACTTGCTGGCCGCTTCCAGCACCCGTTCGGTGTCGTTGAGCACCCGCGACATGAGCTGTCCGGTGGGTTGATCGGAAAAGAAGGCGGCGGACTGGTGAAGCAGCCGCCCGTAGAGCCGATTCCGCAAAAGGGCCACCACATTCTGACCGCTGTAACTCATGAGGTACTCGGCAAAATAGAGGAGGAATGCCTTGAGCAGAGACAGTCCGACCAGGAGAAAGGCGATCTGGCGAAGGCTGCCGGCGCCGACGCCCAAGTATTCCTGCAGAAAATCAAACTTGGTATGGACCGCCCCTGCCGTTCCGGCCTCCGGAGCCAACTGGTCGAAGATCGGCTTCAACAGCACCGTGATGAGCCCGTCCAGACCGCCGCTGACGAACAGCAGAATGAAGCCCAGGAACAGCCAATGGGCTGTCGGCAGGATGTAGGGAATCAGCTTTCGCAGGTCCGGCACGCGGGAATTCTAGCAGTAGAGAGAGCGGAGTGAGGAAAGCACGTAACAGAAAAGAGCATCCACGTTTCAAACCATCCGTCCCATGACGGAAAGGAACGTCGTTAGGCAACGGGCCGGCTCAACCACCGGCTAGAGACCCTCACTCATCCGGCGCTCTTGGTGTTGGACGAGATCGGCTTCCTTCCGGTGAGCCAGAGCAAAGCAGTTCTGTTGCTCCAACTGGCGGTCCGACGCTACGGGCGAGCGTCAACGACGCTGACCTTGAACAAGGGATTAGAGGAATTGGGCAAGATCGTGGGAGACGAAGTGATGTCAGCCGGGCTGCTGGACCGGGTCCTGCACCGGTGCCAAATCGTCAACATCCGAGGCAACAGCTACCGGCCGTGGAGCCAAGCGAAACTCTCGAAGGTGATCTCTCCAACAATCGTCCGAGCAGTCAGTGCCCAGGAATCGGGCTCGGGAAGTAAAGGGGAATAGATGAGACCAAGCCCGGCCACAGGAGTCCCCGTGTCGATCTACTACGCTCCCTTCACGAGGGCTCCCACGATGTGTGCGATTTTCAATGGCCATTGACACGTGGAGATCATCGAGCGAGGAAGCTGAGAATCCTAAGATGCACATCTGATGGGAAGGCTGCCGACGATCCGTGCGCAGTGACTGCAGCCACACTTGCCAAAAAACCACCTCTAACTGAAGGGGGGAGCCACTCGTAGGCGCAGATCAGCCAAGTTGGAACGAAAATTGCCAGAAAGCAATTGACATCCTAGATCGCAACGTCTACAATGAAATCTCACATGTGCAATTCAATTCCTAAGGAGCAAAAGATGACTACGCAAACTCGCACCACCGAAGACCTGAGACTGAAGACCGTCACCATTGAAGTCAACGGCCACAAGGTCGAGATGCCGGCCGGACCTGCGAGCGGCCTTGAGATCAAGGAGGCGGCGATCAAGCAGGGCGTCAAAATCCAGGAGAACTTCGTGCTGCAGGTCCAACTACCCAACGGATCTAGCAGGGTGATCGGTAACGATGACAAGATTCCATTGACAGAACACCTTAGTTTCACTGCTATTGCTGCCGACGACAACAGCTAGGACCGCACAGTGAAACTGGAGGTCCTAAACGCGATCGAAGAGCTTAAACGTGCGTTCCCATTATCGGCAGTGTTAAGTCGGGAGGATGGCAACGGCGGTGCGTACGTCATTGTAGAAGACGTTGCAATCGGTTGCCGATACCAGCCATCGTCTACATGGATCGGGGGGCACATCACGGCGTTCTACCCCTACGCTGACATTTATCCGCTGTTCATTGCGGATAACGTACGTCGTGTGGATGGAGTCGCCTTTCAGCCTCCGGTTACCCATGGCGCCCAGTTTCTTGAGCGACCTGCCCTGCAAGTTTCCCGTCGCAACAACCACACGCAGCACTATCCCCAGACAGCCGTGGCCAAGTTCCTCAAGGTGTTGCATTTCTTGGAACAGCTCTGATGACCTGTAGTTCCTGCGATATCCTGGTGACCTCCGGGGACCATGAGCGAATCATGGCACATCTCTTTCCAGGCGATGGCGACGAATACGGCGCGATTCTCCGCGCCGGTGTCGTGCGTAGCGGCTCTTCCCTGCGGCTACTGGTTCAACACGTGCAACCCGCCGAATTCGGCACTGACTACGTTCCCGGTCAGTACGGCTATCGGGCGCTCACTCCTACATTTATTCACCGTGAGATTCTACGGTGCCGCGACTCGCGACTCGGTTACCTCGCGATCCACAATCACAGAAGCGACCGCCACGTTGACTTCAGCACCGTCGACCTCGAATCCCACGAGCGAGGCTATCCCGCACTTCTAGACATCGGTCGGGGTATTCCGGTCGGTGCTTTGGTGTACGGCCGTAGGTCAGTCGCAGCCGACGTTTGGCTGCCGGACGGCACCCGCAGATCACTCGGAAACTATTGCATTATCGGCCATGACATCACAAGGCTCTACTCTCAACCTCGTGATGCGAGCAAGTCGAACACCGAACATGACCGCCAAGTACGCATGTTCGGTGCGTCTGGACAGGAGATTCTGCAAGCGAGCAAGGTCGCCGTCATCGGCCTCGGCGGTATCGGCTCACTAGTGGCCGAATACCTCGCCCGACTTGGTGTTGGCAAACTCCTCCTAATCGATCCAGACGAGATCGAGAGCAGTAATCTCTCACGCGTAGTCGGCGCGACCCAAGTTGATGTCGAAACAGGCCAGTTAAAAGCCCAGATTGCCGTCCGTCACGCGAGGGAGATGGCCACCCTCGCCAATTTGGAGTCTGTTGCCCGGGACGTTTCCCACCACTCCGTCGCGCAAAACCTGAGGGATTGCGACTTCATCTTTTTAGCTGCCGACTCCATGAGAGCCCGACTTGTCGTCAATGCACTCGCTCACCAATACCTAATTCCCACAATACAAATGGGCGCGAAAATACGGCCTGGAGAATACGGTCGACTTGAAGATGCGATGTGCGCCGTGCGCCACATCAGGCCCGGTACTGGTTGCCTATGGTGCAACGGCTTGATCGATGCAACACAACTCGCGATCGAGGCAAAATCCGACATTGAGCGCAAGGCACAAGCCTACGGTGTGCAGGAACCCAACCCCAGCGTAATCACGCTGAACGGGGTCGCAGCTGCCCATGCTGTCAACGACTTTTTGTTCGATTTCCTCGGGCTTCGGCGTAGCGACGATAACGCGGTCTACCACCACTTCCATTTCCACAATCGGAAAACACATCGGGTCATTCCGCGGCGCGATCCCGAATGCAGCGAATGCGTCCGAAGACTCGCTATGGGCGACGCTGTAGAGCTTCCCGTGACTGATGGCTAATATGAACAGGAAACTATTCGGTGAATCCGTCCGGGATGCGTCGATTAATAGTCTCCTACGGCCC
>JAPOYZ010000066.1 GCA_026706325.1 Candidatus Aminicenantota bacterium | reverse complement strand
GATGAACTTCCGGCACGCGGCCTCGAACCCGGGAGGCATGTCCAGCCACAACCCTCCCAGCCGGAAGGCGTGGGTGGTCAGTCGCGCGCCGAAGATAGCCTCGAACAGCTTCAGGACCTCTTCCCTCTCGCGAAAGCAATAGAGGAAGACGGTCATGGCCCCGATGTCGATGGCATGGGTGGCAAGCCAGAGCAGATGGCTCGCGATCCGGTTGAATTCGGTCATCATGATCCGAATGCGCCGGGCGCGTTCCGGGACCTCTATCCCCAGCATCTTCTCCACGCCGAGCACATAGCCGTAGACGTTGGAAACGGCGGCGATGTAGTCCGTCCGGTCGAAGTAGGGAGTGCACTTGATGTAGTTCCGGTTCTCGGCGATCTTCTCCACTCCCCGGTGGAGGTAGCCGATGATGCTCTCGGCGTCGACCACCCGTTCCCCGTCCAGTTTGAGCCGGACTCGCAGCACGCCGTGAGTGGACGGGTGCTGGGGACCCATGTTGATCTCGAGTTCCTTGGTGTCGAGTATGGTCTGCCGTTCCATGGGCTAATCGGGGGTCTTTCTGATCTTCAGGTGATTGCGGATCCAGCTCTGGTCCTGCAGTTTGATGTCGTAGTCCTTCCGCAACGGAAATCCGTGCCAGTCGTCGGGCAGGAGAATGCGTTTCAGATCGGGGTGGCCGGAGAACAGAATCCCGAACATGTCGTAGACTTCCCGCTCCAGCCAGTCGGCGGTCTTCCAGATAGACGTCATGGACGGAACCGGATCGCCTTCCGCGAACCGGCTCTTGACGCGGAGCAGTCTCTTCGTGGCGTAGGAATAGATCTGGTAGACCATCAGGAACCGCTCCTGGTCCCCCAGGTAATCCAGGGCCGAGATGTCGATCATGTAGTCGAAAGGCGATTCGGAATGGTCCCGAAGGGACAGCATGACGTCGTAGAGGACGCCCGGCTTCACGGTATAGATGCTCTGGCCCAGGAACGACTGTCCCGAGAGAATCTCCCCCGGGAACTGCTTTTTCAGGCCTTCCAGGAGGGCATCGTCCTTCAGGTCCTCGTAGCTTGGCCCCTTCTTTCTCGCCTTGCGAGGCCGCCGCTTGCGGAGCGGACGCTTGCGAAGCGGCCGCTTGCGAACCGGTCTCTTCCCCGCGGGACGGGCGGTCCGGGCCTTGGGCTTGGGGCGGGCGGCGGGGGTCTCTCCGTCGGTACTGTCAGCGGTCGTTTCGCTCTTGGTGCGGGCCCGGATCTTGGGCTTGGGCCGCGCAGGCCGGGGCCTTCGCTTGGGTCGGGCCGCCGGAGCCTCTTCACCGGCGGGCGCAGCCGGGGTCTCTTCCGCTGCCCGGGCCCGGATCTTCGGTCTGGGCCGGGCACGCCGGAGCTTTGGCCTGGGTCGGGTCCGGGGCCTTCGCTTGGGCCGGGCAGCCGGTGTCTCTTTCTCGGGAGAAGCAGCCGCGGTTTCCTCCTCGGAAGGGGAAGCCGGTGTCTCTTCCTTGACAGGGACGGCAGCCCGGGTTTCTTCCTTGGGAGGGTCGGCGGGAGTCTCCCGCTTGGCGCGGGCAGTCCGAATCTTCGGCTTGGGGCGGTAGCCCGCAATCCTCGACTTGCGGCGGGCCCGCTTGGGCTTATCGCCGCCTGGGTTGCTCTTCCTGGCCTTGGTTTCGTCGTCCATCTTCAAGAAGGATTGGGAAGGGCTGCAGGGGAATCTAGCTGGCCCGCGGCTCCGGCTTGTCCGTGATACTCATCAGATCGATCTTGTCCTGGAGACGCATGAGTCCGTACAGAAGCGCCTCGGGCCGTGGCGGGCACCCCGGTATGTACACGTCCACCGGAATGACTTTGTCCACGCCCTGCAAGGTCGAATAGGTGTCGAAGGGTCCCCCGGCGCTGGAGCAGGCGCCCATGGAGATGACCCACTTGGGATCCGGCATCTGCTCGTAGAGCCGCTGGATCACCTCGGCCATCTTCAGGGTCACGGTCCCGGCCACGATGATCAGGTCGGACTGGCGGGGCGAGGGCCGGAAGATGCCGGCTCCGAACCGGTCTATGTCGAACCGGGAGGCCCCGGTTGCCATCATCTCGATGGCGCAGCAGGCCAAACCGAAAGTCATGGGCCAGAGGGAAGACTTCCGCGCCCAGTTGAAGACCGAGTCGGCCGTCGTGACAATGACGTTCTTCTCTATGCTCCGGTCCATAATTCGACCTCGGTCAGGTTGATCGGAAACGGTTCGGAAGTCGGTGGTGAAAGTCCCGCACCGCCCCGTTCGGGGTCCGCGGGATTTTTACCACGGCCCCCTATGCCCATTCCAGTGCGCCTTTCTTCCAGACGTAGAAATACCCCACGATCAGGATCCCCAGGAAGATGACCATTTCGATGAACCCGAAGAGGGCCAGCTTGTCGTAAATGACCGCCCAGGGGAAGAGGAAGATGGTCTCCACGTCGAAGATGACGAAGAGGATGGCGATGATGTAGAAGCGCACCGAAAACCGGCCTCTGGCGTCGTCGACGGGATCGACGCCGCATTCGTAGGGCATCAGCTTGTCGGCGGTGGGCAGATGGGGCCGCAGGAGCCTTCCCACCAGCAGTCCCACCACGGGGAGAGTGATGGCCACCAGGATGAAGATCAATATGGGAATGTAGGATCCGAGCACCACGTTCTCCTTGGGGAAAGTCCCGTCCGGGACCCGTTCGCCGTACGGGTGCCTATTCTAGCAGACAGAATCCCGCCGTTCGACGGGAATTGGAGGGGACTTTCCCGTCCCCCCTCCTGCCCAGCGAGCGAATTGGCTGCCGGAGCTTTGGCTCGGGTCCAGCGCAACGGCGCAATCCGGCCGGTATCGATGAGCTTGAAACGGCAGGTCAGTATCCACCTTCGGTATCGTTGACGGTCGAAGATTTTGACAATGGCGGCGACTCGCGCACCTGCGACGTGGACGATGTCTCCCGGGAAGTGACGAGTGGCGGATAGGGTTTGATCTTGATCCGGTGTTCGCCCTTGCGGGCTTGCGCCAGATCGTACGTGGTCTGCCGGCGCAGCCAAAACTCGGCGTTGGACCATCCGGCCTTCTCCAGTCGAATGGCCATTGCCGGTGAAACGGCGGCTCGGCCGTTCAATACGCGGGAGAGCGTGTGACGGGCCACCCCTAACACCTTCGCTGCCTCGGTGACACTCAAACCGAGCGGATCAAGACAGTTCCTTTTGATGCTGAGGCCGGGATGGGGAGGATTCTTCATGGCCATGGATTGGACCTCCTAGTGGTAGTCGACCAAGTCGACATCGTACGCGTCGCCTTCTTCGAAGCGGAAGATGATTCGCCAATTACAGGAAATCGTGATACTCCAAAACCCCTTCAGACCACCCTTCAGCGGGTGAAGTCGATACCCGGGCAGATTCAGATCGGCTGGTTTGGCGGCGGCTTCAAGGTCCGCCAATGCAAGTGCGATCCGTTCCCTCTGGTCTGCACGCACCCTCCTGAAATCACCACGCTCATACAACCGCTTCAGGCCTCGATGGCGAAACCTGCGAATCATGCGGAAGTGTACCTCGTATCGGTACAGATGTCAAAAGCAAGCCGTCGTGACCTTGCCCATTCGTCGGAGAGTGCGAGGCCCCGACCGCGCGAGAGTGGTTACTGGAACCGCCCCTGCCGGGATGACCGGAAGGGCGCCTTCCAATCGCCCGTTCCCTGGATGCCCTGGTGGTCGGAGGGAGGCCGGCAATTGGACATCGGCGCTCCGTCTCGGCGGCTGCGTGCCGCCGCTTCTGTCACCCCGGCGGGTTGCGGGCCAAGATTTCCTCGTAATACGGGACGGTCCGCTGAAGTCCTTCCCTCAGGTCCACGAACGGTTGCCAGTCCAGATGCCGTTCTGCCCGGCCGATGTCGGGCTGCCGCCGGACCGGGTCGTCCTCCGGAATCACTCCGAACCGGATCTCGGATTTCGAGCCGGTGAGTTCCAGGATCAACTTCGCCAACGACAGTATGGAACACTCGCGGGGACTGCCCAGGTTGACCGGTCCGGGGACCCAATCGGCGTCCATGAGTTGCTCCAGTCCCGCCACCATGTCGGAGACGAAACAGAAGGAGCGGGTCTGGGAACCGTCTCCGTAGACGGTCAGGGGCTCTCCCCGCAGCGCCTGGACCATGAAGTTGCTGACGACCCGTCCGTCCACCTCCGACATGCGGGGGCCATAGGTGTTGAAGATGCGGGCGATCCTCACGTCGACGCCGTTCTGGCGCCGGTAATTGATCATCAGGGACTCGGCCACCCGTTTTCCCTCGTCATAGCAGCTTCGAGGGCCGATGGGGTTCACGTTGCCCCAGTAGTCCTCCCGCTGGGGATGGACCAGGGGGTCGCCGTAGACCTCGGAAGTGCTGGCCTGGAGGATCCGGGCCCCGACCCTCTTGGCCAAGCCCAGTAGGTTGAGGGTGCCCATGACGTTGGTCTTCACCGTCTTGACCGGGTTGTACTGGTAGTGCACCGGCGCCTCCGGCGAGGCCAGGTTGTAGATCCGGTCCACCTCCAAAAGGATGGGCTGGGTCACGTCGTGGCGGATGAACTCGAAGTACGGGTGTTCCGTGAGCGGGAGGATGTTGCGCCGGCTTCCCGAGAACAGGTTGTCCAGGCAGAGCACGTCCGCGCCCTGCCGGAGCAGAGATTCGCAGAGGTGGCTGCCGATGAATCCGGCGCCTCCCGCTACCAGTATCCGTTCCCGGATCATCTTGTGCCCTCCGGTTCCGACCGAATTCCCACCGGTCTCAGTATGGCACTGGAGGCCTCCGGAGTCAGCAACAGTGCTCTCCGCTCCAAGCCGCTCAACGGGTCTTCTATAATGCGGGCTTATGGTCGATCCGCAGGGGATCTCCTACGCCGGCGTGAACTACGGGGAGGCTGCTCCCTCTTCCGCCCCCTTCCGCCTCAGGAGTCCCTTCTCTCCCAGCCGGGATCAGGACCGGGCCATCGAGGCGTTGGTCGGGGGCATCCGGGAAGGCCGGCGGAGCCAGGTTCTGCTGGGAGTCACCGGGTCGGGAAAGACCTTCACCATGGCCCGGGTCATCGAGCGGATCAATCGGACCACCCTGGTCCTGAGTCACAACAAGACGCTGGCCGCACAGCTCTACCAGGAGTTCCGGAACTTCTTCCCCGAGAACGCGGTGGAGTACTTCGTCAGCTACTATGACTATTACCAGCCGGAAGCCTACATCGCCTCCACCGACACCTACATCGAGAAGGAAGCGCTGATCAACGACGAGATCGACCGGCTGCGGCACTCGGCGACCCGCTCCCTGTTCGAGCGCCGGGACTGCATCATCGTCTGCAGCGTGAGCTGCATCTACGGCCTCGGGTCTCCCGAGGCCTACTACGGGATGCTGCTCATGCTCAGCGAGGGGCAGCGGATCTCCCGCCAGGCGCTCCTGCGCAGGTTGGTGGACATCCAGTACGAGCGGACCGACCTGGATCTGGCCCGGGGGACCTTCCGGGCCCGGGGGGACGTGGTGGAGGTGGTCCCTTCCTACGGGGACTACGGCATCCGGATCGAACTGTTCGGCGACGAGGTGGACGGGATCTTCCAGTTCGATCCCTTGACCGGACAGACGCAGAAACGCCACCCCCGGATTCCCATCTATCCCCGGTCCCACTACGTGATGCCCGAGGAGCAGCGGGAACGCGCCATGAAGAGCATCCGGGAAGAGTTGGCGGACCACCAGTCCCGGCTCGAGGCGGAAGGACGCCTGATGGAAGCCGAGAGGGTCCGGCAGCGGACCCTCTTCGATCTGGAGATGATGCGGACCGTCGGCTACTGCCGGGGGATCGAGAACTATTCCCGGCATCTCACCGGCCGCCTCCCGGGAGAGGCCCCTCCCACGCTCATGGACTACCTGCCGAAGGAATCGCTCATCTTCATCGATGAGAGCCACGTGACCGTCCCCCAGGTCCGGGGCATGTACGAGGGGGACCGGTCCCGAAAGTTGAACCTGGTGAAGTACGGGTTCCGCCTCCCGTCGGCTCTCGACAACCGGCCCTTGAACTTCGCCGAGTTCGAGCTCCGCCGTCCCCCGACCCTCTACGTTTCGGCCACTCCGGCCGATTTCGAGCTGGAGGAGTGCGGAGGGGAGGTGGTGGAGCAGATCATTCGCCCCACCGGCCTCATGGATCCGGAAATCGAAGTGCGCCCGGTCCGCAACCAGATAGACGACCTGCTGGAAGAGATCCGGAGCCGGGCCGAGCGCGGGGAGCGGGTCCTGGTCACCACTTTGACCAAGCGGATGGCCGAGGAGTTGACCGAGTACTACACCGAGATCGGCGTCATGGTCCGTTACCTTCATTCGGAAGTGGATACGTTGGACCGGGTCAAGTTGCTGCGGGATCTGCGCCTGGGCCGGTTCGACGTCCTGGTGGGAGTAAACCTGTTGCGCGAGGGCCTGGACCTGCCCGAGGTCTCACTGGTGGCGGTGCTGGACGCCGACAAGGAAGGGTTTTTGCGCAGTGGCACGTCTCTGATCTAGACTTCGGGGCGGGCGGCTCGAAACGTCAACGGGAAGGTCATCATGTACGCCGACGTCGTCACCCGGTCCATGAGCCATGCCATTGAAGAGACGAGGAGGCGCCGGGACCTTCAGCGCGGCTACAACGACGAGAACGGGATCACTCCGGAGAGCATCGTCAAGCCGGTGGACGCGACGCTGCTGGAGATGACCCAACTGGACTACTATGAAATCCCGCTGGTGGCCGAGGAGGTGGACCGGTACGGCTCCCCCCGGGAGATCGAGCAGGAGATACTCAAGCTGAGTGACGAAATGAAGCAGGCGGCCCAGAAGTTCGAGTTCGAGAAAGCGGCCCAATTTCGGGATCGGATCAAGTTGTTGCGGGAGACTCACCTCCAACTGGCGGGTGGCCCGGAGGCCATCGCCCAGGGGCAGGGTGCCGGATGACGCCGAGACGGATCGATCCGGTCCGGGCTCCCCTCGAAGGCGAGGTCCGGGTGCCGGGAGACAAGAGCATCTCCCATCGTTACGCCCTGCTGGGGGGCATGGCCGAGGGAACGACCCGGATCCGCAACTTCGCCTCCAGCGAAGACTGCCGGGCCACTCTCTCCTGTATCGAGGCGCTCGGCGCCGGAGTGGTTCGAAACGCCTCCCGAGTGGAGGTCCACAGCCCGGGATGGCGGCGTTTCACCGCGCCGAGCCGGACGCTGGACGTTCAGAACAGCGGGACCACCATCCGGCTGCTCTCGGCCCTGCTGGCGGCGGGCCGGTTCTCCTCCCGGGTCCAGGGAGACTCTTCTCTCAATCAGCGCCCTATGCAGCGCATCATGGAACCGCTGATCCGAATGGGCGCCCGGATCGAGGCCCGGGACGGGGGTCTTCCGCCTCTGCTGATCCAGGGCGGCCGGCTGACCGGGATCCGGTACCGGTTGCCCATCGCCAGCGCTCAGGTGAAGTCGTGCGTCCTGCTGGCCGGACTGATGGCCGAGGGCGAAACGGAGGTGGAGGAGACGGGGCCGTCCCGGGATCATACCGAGCGGGCCCTACCCTTCTTCGGCGCCCCTTTGATTCAGAACGGAGCCCGCCTCCGGGTGCGGGGAGGCGCCCGTCTCCACGGCGTCGACTTCCGGATCCCGGGGGATTTCTCTTCCGCGTTGTTCTTCCTGGTGGCTGGCCTGCTGGTTCCGGGCAGCCGGATCGCCTTGAGGGGAGTCGGCGTCAATCCCACGCGGGCGGGATTCCTCTCGCTGCTGGAAAAGGCCGGCATCCGGGTCGAGAGGTCCGATGCCACTGAATGCAACGGGGAGCCGGTCTGCGATCTGCAGATTCACGCGGACCCCGAGGTCCGAAGGCAGTTTCCCAGCCAAATCTCGGGAGACTGGGTGGCCCGGCTCATCGACGAGATTCCGGCGCTGGCCATTTTGGGGACCAGTCTGGAACGGGGGTTCCAGGTTCGAGACGCCCAGGAACTGCGCCACAAGGAGTCGGACCGAATCCACTCCGTCGTGGTGAATCTGCGTGAACTCGGCGTGGACGTCCGCGAACTTCCGGACGGGTTCGTCATTCCTCCCGGCAGCCGCGTCCGAGGCGGAAAGGTGCGGACCTTCGGCGATCACCGCATCGCCATGGCCTTCGCCCTGGCGGGCCTGGTGGCGGAGAACCCGGTGGAATTGGACGATCCGGATTGCGTGGCCGTGTCCTATCCTGATTTTTTTCAACACTTGGAGGGAGTTTGCCGCCGTTGAACCCGCATTTCTCACCAGGGGGCGAAAAGACCAGCGAGGACACGCCCAGCGCAGTCGCTGCCAGGGGAACATCCACCAGATACCTCGAGGCGCCAGATGAAACGGCCATTTTCTTCAGACACCCAGCGACCTGATGAGAAATTCGGGTTGAAGGGCCACCTCTACCTGGTGGGATTCATGGGCAGCGGCAAATCGACCGTGGGGCCGGTTCTCGCCGGACAGTTGGGCCGGTCCTTCGTGGATCTGGATGATCTCATCGTGGACGCCGCGAAGATGGACATTCCCCGGATCTTCGATCTTCGGGGCGAAGCTCATTTCCGGGAGTTGGAAACCGGAATGCTGGCGGAGGTCCGGGACCGGGAGCCGGCGGTGGTGGCCCTGGGCGGAGGCGCCTTTTCCCAAGCTCCGAACCGCGACCTCATCTTCAAGTCCGGGATCGCCGTGACCCTCCGGATACCGCTGGAACTCGCCTGGCTGCGCTCCACTCAGATGGACAACCGTCCGCTGGCTCGGGACCGGAATCAGTTCGAAGCCCTGTACCGCAAGCGGCAGCCGGACTACGATCTGGCCGATCTGAAGGTCGGAGTCTCGGGGAGATCCCCGGAGCAGATCTGCCGGTTGATCCGCGATCGCCTCGAAACGGTTCATCGTAACCCCGATGAAGCGCGCAGGTGAGCGGAGACCGGACGCCAAAATTGGACAGGGTTCTGGATTATCCTTTCTGCGCCCCGCTGTTGGCGCGGGCTGGCGTTGGCCTTGATCACCGGAGAGGGACTGTCCACTCATGCCTGTTCTGCTGATCTTCCTTCTGATTGCCGTTTCCCAACCGGTTTCCGCCCAGTCGACGGAGCTCTTCTCCACCGAGGGGTACCGGGATCGAATGAAGTTCTGGACCGACGTTTTCACCCGGTATGGAGAGGGGGAGTACCAGATTCACGACAAGAATGATTTGAGGCTGGTCTACCGGGTGGTCCGAACCGGAGACCGGCAGACGGGGAGGACCGCGACACGCCGCCGCCGTCAGAAGTTGCGGAATGCCCGGGCGGAAGTGCGGCGGCTTCTTCTGGACTTGGCCCGTAGAGAGCCGAGCCGATGGAGCGGCAAGCACCGCGAGATCGCGGAAGTCGTTCGAAGCGCCGGCTACTCTCTATCCTCCGAGACCCTGAAGCGTCTTTCCGGAAACGTCCGCCATCAACGGGGAATCCGGGAAAGATTCCGCGCGGGTGTGATTCGCTCCGGCAGGTATCTGAAGCGGATGAAGGAGATCTTTCGCAGGGAGGGGCTGCCGGAAGAGCTGGCCTATCTTCCCCACGTGGAGTCCAGCTTCAACGACCGGGCCTATTCCCATGCCGGAGCAGCGGGCGTCTGGCAATTCATGCGGTCGACGGGCCGCCTTTACATGAAGATCAATCGCTCGGTGGACGAGCGGCTCCATCCCATTCGGGCCACCGAAGCGGCCGCCCGGCTGCTCAAGGCCAACTATCGGAGACTGGGGAACTGGCCTCTGG
>JAPOYZ010000210.1:9069-9799 GCA_026706325.1 Candidatus Aminicenantota bacterium | reverse complement strand
GCTCCACTTCTGCCCGATGGCCGGATCGCCATGCATGCCGAACTGGGCCATGAACCCCTCGATCACCCGGAAGAAGGCGATGTTCCGGAAGTAGCCGATCTTCACCAGGTTGTAGAAACGGTCCGCGCCTCGAGGCGACCATTCCCGGGTCACCTCGACCACGAAGTCCCCCTTGGTGGTCTCGAATCTGGCCTTGAAACTGGCGGGAGCCTTCGCGTCAGCCAGCGAGGGATTCCTCAGAGCAGGATTGGGCCCTTTCATGGGCCGGGGCGGTTTGTCCATCTTGACGGGCTCCGGTTTCGGTTCGTCGGGTTTCTTGGCCGGTTCATCGGTGACAGGCGCGCTACAGGAGAGCGAAAGCAACAACAAGGAAAACGCACAACAGCTCCATCGCCTCTCATGCATGTCTCTATATCTCCTTCATGTTCTTTCCTGTCCGGTCCTCTCTCCAGTCCGCCGATTATTGCCCGGCAGGGGGTTGGGTTCAAGAGACACGGGCTCGAAAGCGGCACTCGAACTCGCAACGCTCGATGCCCGATCCGCGTTTCTTGACACCCTTCCCGATCGTCCATAGTTTGATGCAGGGAGGTCGACATATGCAGCAGAGGCGCCTTGGATGGTCGAACAGTGAGATTGGCGGGTCCCCGGCCGGCGCCGAAACCGGCTGGCGTTTCGCCGCGGGTGGGCTGGCGGCATGGCTGGTCTTGGCGGGGACGGCGGCGGCGGGATC
>JAPOYZ010000210.1:0-9031 GCA_026706325.1 Candidatus Aminicenantota bacterium | reverse complement strand
CATATCGGCGGGAACAAACAGCTCTTCATCGACGACCACGTCATCGAGAGTCTCAGCCACGTCAAGCAGATCCTCAACCCGGCCGTGAAACATCCGGCAAACCCCCTTTTGAAGCAGGACCGGCCCTGGGAGGGTCATTACATCGGGCTCCAACGGATCATCTACGACCCGGATCAGGGCATGTACCGGATGTGGTACCGGGTCACCGGAGCGTTCGAGTCCCAGAAAGGGGGCGCCGATCGGCTCAGGCCTTACCGCTGGGACTGGAGCGTGATCGACGGAAAAGCAGTTCGCAGCAAGGTGGAGGAGGTTTACGGTTACAGGCAATACGCCGGCGGCGAGGATTGGCTTCTCTGCTACGCCACCTCCCGGGACGGCATCCAATGGGAGAAACCCAATCTGGGCCAGGTGGAGTTCGAGGGCTCCCGCGACAACAACCTTCTGCCGCCCGGCACCCTGGTCCCCCTCTTTCGGGACGAGCACGAAACCGATCCCGCCAAGCGCTACAAGGCCATGAGGTCCGAGGGCACGACTCCCACCGTGTGGAAGCCGGGAATCAAGCCGGGGATGCGGCAGAGCCTCTACTATTCGCCCGACGGCTTCGAGTGGACGCCCTACGAGAACAACCCGGTGATCGACACCGCCCCCAAGATCGGCCGCTGGGGACCCACCCAACACATGGGCTGGGATCCCATCCGGCAAGTCTACGCCGTGTTCATGGAGCAGTGCCTGCACCGGGGCTGCCCCGAGGGGCAGCGGATCATCGGCCGGGCCGAGAGTCCGGACATGACCCGATGGACCCCGGACCAGAACGTCCTGATCCAGGATGAACTGGACTTTCCCGACACGGAATTCTACTCGATGCCGGTCATGGCCTACGAGGGGATCTACATCGGGCTGCCCTGGATCTTCCGCACCACCAATACGCTGCATTACCCCCAACTGGCCTTCAGCCGGGACGGGATCCGCTTCGAGCGGCGGTACCGCCAGCCCTTCCTGCAGGTGGGCGACAAAGGGGACTTCGACGAGAGCACCATCTACGTGCACCAGCCCATGGTCCGTGACGGCGAGATCCGCATCTACTACTACGGGGGCAACTGGAGGGGCTCAGAGTCGCTCCACGCCCAGGGAGACCGGGCCATGTTCGCGGTGGCGCTGGCCACGGTTCGCGAGGACGGGTTCGTCTCGGTGGACGCGGGCAAGATCCACCCGGGCGCCCTCACGACCCGCTTCCTCAGCTTCGAGGGCCGCCGTCTGGTGGTGAACCTGGAAGCCGCCAAGCACAACCACGGCGCCGGACAACCCGAAGTCCGGGTCGAGATCGTCGGAAACGACTACCACCCGATCCCGGGCTATACCCTGGACGAGTCCGACCCGGCCCGGGTGACCGGGAAGCACGTCATGAGCTGGCGGGGCAGGACGGAATTGGGAGCCTTGGCCGGAACCCCCGTCCAACTGCGATTCGAGATACGAAACGCCAAGCTCTTTTCGTTCCAGTTCCGGCCCTGACTGCATTTAACAGAACGATGACAATTGCCGCTGTCGTGTCCCGTGGAGGAGCATACCGATGACTACCCCCTCACTCCAAACTGTCACTCTTGGTGGCGAAGAATACGCCGTCGTGCCGCTTGCCGAATACGAGGCGTTACAAAACGCCGTTGACGAAGATGTCCTGGATGCCGCGATCATACGGCAAGTTCTCGAAAATCCCGATCAAGAACTTGTGCCTTTCGAACTGGTCAAGCGCATCGGCGGCGGCGAACACCCGGTGCGCGTGTGGCGCGAGTATCGCGGCATGAAGTCCGGCGAGCTGGCCGCCGCCGCCAGCATCGCAGCCTCTTATCTATCGAGCATCGAGAACGGAAAGAAGCCCGGTTCGGTCAAGGCAATGAAGCGCATTGCCGCCGCGCTCAGCGTATCCGTGGATGACCTGATCTAGGAATTACCCGCCAAACCGCCGAGTGGGCCCACCCCTACCGGAACCGGAAGGAATAGAGATCGGCGTCCTGCAGGACGAAGCGCAGGCGGACCGTCTTCCCGGCGACCCGGCGGAGGGGTTTCGCACGAACCTTGCCTCCGTAGATCCATCCCGCCTTCCCCTCCAGTTCGTCCCCCCAGATGGGGACCGATTCGGTCAGCGAGAGTTCGGGCACCGGATTGCCGTTGACGTCCTGGACCTCCACCTGAATGGAGCCGGCCGCGGAAGTGGAGTAGTTCAGGACCAGGTTCTCTCCGCTGAAACGGAACGGTTTCGTGATCAGCTCGCCTCCCGGATAGCCGGCGCTGGCGGAGGCGAAGCCGTCGGTCCGGACCACGACGCGCTGCAGGTGGGCCGACGGATAGGTGTAGTGCTGCACCAGGTAGAGGGAAAGCTCCCCCGGCGCCGTGGGGACGATGCCCCGGGCAACCAAACCGTTCCGGTGGATCCAGTTACGCCGTTCCCTTCCGGGACGGATGAAGGCTTCCATGAAGCGGTGCCAATGGACGCCGTCGCGGCTGCTCATGAGGACACCGTCGGAGAGGCCGGGCCATTCCGCGGCAGGGGCGGGATCCAGATGTTGGGGAATGCGGTAGGTGACGAAGCGCTTGGGAAAGGCCAGGTAGATATGGGGCGCCCGAAAATAGGGCACGGTGGCATTGGTGTAGAGATGTTCGGTGGGAGCGTCGCCGTAGTCCACCCACCGGCCCTCGGACCATTCCACGAAGTCCTTCGAGGTAGCGTACTTCAGGGTCCGCACCCCGTGGAGGAAATCCCGGTAGAGCGCCACGTAGACCCCCCGCTCGCCATCCCAGAAAGCCACGTTGTGGGAGTCGAAGGCGCCGTCGGTGAGGACCGGAATCTCACGCATCCAGCTCCAGCGGATGCCGTCGGGAGAGGCCAGAGCCACCAGGCCGCGATGGTTCCCGGGCTTGGCGAAGGCCACCGCCTTATAGCGGGCCTCGGCCGGAGCCGCCGGATTGTCGTCCCGGAAGGGATTCAGCTTGGCGGCGCCCCGGACCTCCAGGATATTGTTGTCCCGGGAGCCCTCGAACTCCACCTGCCCCAATGAGGGACGGGTCCAGTGGATGCCGTCGCGGCTCTCGGCGTAGCAGACGACCTTCTCGTGGGCGGCGACCCAGGTCTCCCCCGGCTCCAGCTCTTCGCGGTGGATGTAGTCGACCGCGGAGCTGCCCCGATAGTACATGCGGTAGATTTCGCCGTCCTTGAAGACCGCCACGTGGAAGGGGATGTTCCCTTCCCAGGGCTGGTCGAAGACGAAGACCTTCTCGGCGCGACGGGGCTGCTGGACCTCCAACTCCACGCCATCCATGGACTCGATGAGAGTGTCGTCGACAAAAAGCTCCAGGCGGTTCCCCAGGTCGGGAGCCGGGTCGGAATCGGCGGCCTTCTTTCCGTGGCCCGACGCCCCGAAGCCGGACCCGCCCGCCAGAACCAGCAATACGAATATCCGCAAAATCGATTTCATGGATCGCTCCTTACTCGAAAACCGAAGCCTACATGCCGAGCCGCCGGCTCGCCGGATCGATGATCCAGAGCCAATCGTCCGCGAGAAACTCCAGCCTCTGGGCCATCAGGGCGATGCGCCCCATCACCGTGTAGCCGAAACCGGCCCCGAAGGTGATCATGAGGAACCAGATTCCCAGGCGCGAGACGCCGCCCACCATCCCCTTGTGTTCGATGGAAAAGAAGAAATAGGTCAGGCAGGACAAGACTCCCACCACAATGGTCAGGTTCTGAATGGAGGCCGAAAAATCGAATCCCTGGGACCCGACCACCACCAGGGGAAGTATCGTGCTCTGGATCTGCCGGATGAAGTCGCTCTGGAGGTAGCCCAGGAGCCGGATCCCGGCGGTGGCGCCAATGAAGAAGGCCAGGGCCCAGCGGGAGATCCAGCCCCCAACCGGCGAGAGCCGCATCAACATCAGGACGCTCAGCAGCAGCGGAAACAGGTAGATGAGTTCCTGCTCCTGGGATTCGGGGAGGCCCGGAAGCAGCGAACTCCGGATCAGATCGGGAGCCAGCTTGCTGAAGAGGTTCTGAACGATTCCGGTCCAGAACCCGACGACCATCCAGTAGGCCGCCGAGACCCCGACGAAGACGGCTTCCGCCAGTTTGTAAAGGGGATTGTCGCCGTAGAGAAAGGAGAGGATGCAGAGCGTGAAGAGAGCGGCCAGCCAGTTCCCCGCGGTGCGGGACCAACTCACGCGGACCCCCTCTTCTCCCTGCCGCTTGGGATCCACTCCCACGGCCCGACTCCAAGATTCCTGGCCCGGTTCCTGGACTTCCACGGGCTGGTCCTGAACGTAGACCATCCCCATGCCTCCCGTGGCCAGCCTCACCAGCAGGTAGATCCCGGCCACCACCATCAATGCCGTCCAAACCCATCCGGACCGGCTCATGACGCCACCCCCTTTCGCCGCTCCCAGAAGTAGATGACGTTGCCCAAAACGATGAGCAGGAGCACCAGCATGTGGGCCAGGAGCTGCGGGCCCATGCGCCGCAGTCCCTCCTGCGCCGTGTCATTATCCGCCAAGGCGGGATAGAGGTCGATGACCGCCTGCTCGTACTCGGCCGCCGCCTTGATGGCCGCCAGCAGGCCGGTCAGTTGTGACGGAATATAGGGATACAGCGACGGGGCCGTGACTCCAGTGGTCCCCCCGACGATCTTCAGGTCGTAGGGGGTCGCGGCATAGAGCACCCACTCCTTGGTTCCCGGATAGCCCGCGCTCACGTTGACGATGAGGTCCATCTGGCGGATGTTCTTCAGATTCCTGGTGAGCGGCAGCTCGTCCAGGCTGGTCCCGTCCACGTCGTTGGCGAAGAGCTTCTTCAGATCCCCCACCACCACCTTGATGACCCCCTCGCTGCCGGGACGGAACCCCATGTTCACGTAATCGCGCCCGTATTCGTAGCCGGGAAACTCCCGATTCAGGAGGTCGATGCTCTCCTGGATCAACGGTCCGCCGGTGGCCCAGAGCGTCAGGAAGTAGAGCTTGTGCTTCTTGTAGGCGCAGTGGCGGACGAAAGCGGCGGCCATGGGGCTCAGCTCTCCCCGGCTGGCGGGGTCGAAGTCCCAGGCCATGAGGACGTCCGAGCCTTCGGGGAGCTCTTCGATGGCCGCACGGACATTCAGGACCATGGGCGACGGACTCTCGGGAAACCGGATCCCGAACAGAAGCGGAATCAGGATGGACAACATCATCAGGAGAAAGATCCAGCGCCGGTCCAGGTTGCGCAAGAATTCGGTGACCTTCATGGGCTATTCCTCCGTTCCCAGATAGGAGCGATCGACGCCCAGCAGAATCTTCAGGGAAAGGGAGACCACGCCCAAGCCGATGCCGATGGTGATGGCCCTGTTCCCGGCCAGGTTGAAGATGTTCATGATGGTTTCGGAGAGGTTGGCGAATTGGAGAGGCTCGGGCAGCCATCCCGTCAACGCCGTGCCGGCGTATGTCCTTCCCACCAGAACGATGAAGGCGGTGGAGAGCAGGATGATGGCCTCGGTGTTCTTGGCCCGGAAGGCCCGGAACGCGGCCGAGGCGATGAAACAGGCCAGCAGGGCGAACATGGTGGCCCCCAGGGGATAGAAGGCATACTGGTAGATGAACCAGAAAGAGCTGCCCTCTTGGACGTAGTCCCCCGACCAGGCGAACTGGGGAAACTGGGCGCTGGGGTGGACGCCCATCTTGGCCATGCCCACCACCAGGGTCAGGAAGAAGGCGATGACGGTGACGGCCGCGTAGCCCCAGCCGGCCCGCCGGTCCGAGATCTTCTGCAGGTTGAGCTTCACCAGGTTGGCGCCTCCCAGAATGAAGGCGATGGCGGCCAGGATGTCGAACCAGATCATGGCCTCTTCGCCCCACGATTGGGTGTAGGGAACGAAGTGGGCGCCGATGAGGACGAATCCCGTCACCGCGGCAATGAGCAGGGGAAGAGTTCTCTTCATAGCGTGCTTTCCTTACCAGCCCTGGTTGCCCAGGACGTTGTCGGTCAGATACGTCAGCACCTGGCCCAGAACCGGAGCATCGGTCAGGACCGCGACGGTGGAGAGCAGGCATCCGACCACCACCAGCGTTCCACCCAGGACCTTTCCCACGTCCTGGCCCTTGAGGCTGCCCAGTTGGTGGCCCTCCCCGGAGAGGTAGGCCGAGGCGGCGAACAGCTCCTCCCCGATGAGGGTGTAATCGCACGCCGCCACGAAGAAGGGGAGCTGCGAGGGCATGGCGGTCCCGGCCACCTGGATGGCGCCGACGGCGTTTCCGGTCTCGGCCAGAATCAGCGACTCGGCAAAGAACGCGCCCATGTAGAAGCAGGCCGCCGGCCGCTCCCGGAGCATCTTCCCGGTGACGCCGGCCACGTAGCCGAACTGCTCGTCCGTCAGGTAGTAGACCGAGTCTTCGTTGAAGGCATCGGGACGGCCCGCCCCCAGGTAGGCCGCCTCCACGGTCTCCCGGCAGGCCGTCATGACCAGGGAACGGGAAGTGGGCACGTCCAGCCGGGCGTCGAACTCGGCCGTCAGTCCCGCCACCCGCGACAGGACCGTCACGCCGGCGAGGGTCTGCATGTCGTTGATGTCCAGGATTCCCGGGACGTAAAGGCAGGGACGGCCCATCTCGGTGGCCCGCCCCACTGCCTCATCCACCGCTTCCAGCCCGGCGATCCGGCGGACCTTCAATTCCCGTCCGCTCCGGGCCAGTTGGATGAAATAAACGACGCTGCCCCCCACGATCAGCAGGACCACGCCGAACCAGAATTGGGAAAAGTCGAAGTACTGCATCACCGGCGTCACCGGACTCACGGTGGCGGCGGCGGGCGATCGCGCGCCGGCCGGGCCCAACGCCACAACCTGGTAGAAGTAGCTGGCTCCCCGCGTGCACCGGTCATCCTTGAAGGACCGGGTCTGGTAGGTCTCTTCTCCGATCTTGGCGAACGCCTCCTCGCCCGCTTCGCGCCTCAGAATCTCGTAGCCGACGACCAATCGTTCGGCGGGCCGGGGTTGGTCGTCGGGGGACAGCTCCCACTCGACCCGAACCGCCTCCCCGGCGTCGTTGGGAAAGTCGGCGGCTCGGACATCACCGGGCGGCCGGGGGGATTGGGCCAGGATCGGGGAGGCCCCGCCCCCAAGGACGAGACCGGCGGCAAGCACCGACAAGAAAATCGATTTGTCCATCGTAATCACGCCTCAATCAGTTCCACGTTGGCCCGCGGCACCACCAGCCGACGGCCCGACTCCAATCGTACCTCCAGGACCCGCGCCCGCGAACCGGATCCCAGAATCCGGGGTTCTGCCGGGAGCCCGGAAACCACGCCGATCAATCCGAAATACGGGTCCCGGATGACCCGGACCGGCGTCCCCAATTCCAGCAGTCCGGCAGGGCGAGCGGCGTCCACTTCACCCGCGGTTCCGTCAGGCGACGGAATCACGATTTCCGGCCGCTGGACTCCGGCCCGGATCTGAGTGGCGCCGTTGACCGACGCCGGGTCCCCTTCCCGGGAGGCCAGCAACCGGAAAGTCTTGCGGGCCATGGCGATGGTTCCGAAGCCCTCGGTGATGATCAGGGTCGTGGCCACCGGTTCCGATCCGGTGACTGCGACCCCCAGGTCGTAGCCGAGGATCTGCCGCAGGTCAGCATCGTCCATGCCTCCCGAGACCAGAGCCGAGATTCCGATCCGAAACGCCTTGCGGACGGCGCCTCCCGTCATCCGGCTGCCACCCACGACGACGGCGCCCTGCATTCCCTCGTCCAGCCGGCCGGCCGTCAACTCTTCCTTCTCGTCCCGGCAGGCCATTCGCACCGGTCCGAACGCCTCGCCCCCAATCCCGAAGATCCCCTGGATGAAGGTGGCGTCCGACTCCAGCACGACTCCTTCTCCCGGGATCTCTTCGACCACCTGGCCGGCCAGATAGGCCAGGACCCGGACCGGGATCGGTTCTCCGCGAATGATGACCTGACCCGTGACTTGGGAAACGGACTCGATGGTCCCCGAGACCCTCGCCCTGCACTCCGACTTGAACATCCCGAAAATGCCTTTGGTCCGGGCCAGCGCCTCGCCGGTTTCCACTCGCATACCAGGCTCTTTGAGCATGCATTCGGGGACGTCCGCGGGAGGCAGCGACAGGAGGTTGGCCACGTTGACCGGGGTGATGTTACCCGGCATGAAGGTCTGGGCGACCACGTCCCGGGAGCCCACCCGCTGTCCGGTGCGAACCAGAACCTCTCCCTTGATGGGCAGGATCCGCCGGCACCGGTATCGGGTGCGGGGACTGACCTTCAGACCGGGCGTGTAAGCGTGGGCCATACTGCGTCGACCTCGCCACTCCTATGCCGGGACCGGGGGGACCAGATCCAGATCCCGGACCCATTGATCCATGGCCTTGCGGCAGGCCTCTCGATCGTCGGGCAGCGACAGAGGGCGGCCTCTCGCGTCCAGCAGGACTCCCACCGTCCCGCCCCTGAGCTCACCCTCCACGGGCCGGCCGGGACCCGCCCCCGCATCCACCTTCCGCGCCGGCTCCACCACGATTCGGGCGCCGGCTCCCAGACCCAACGGCAGCCTCCTGACTTCGCCGAAGGAGAGGGCGCCCTCCTCCTCCAATCCGCCGGAGATGGCGTATCGAAACGCCGGGCTGCCCCAAGCGCCGGTTCCCCTGGGGGACACGCAGGTTCCCAGGGAAATGAGGCAATCCCTCTGGAACACCTGAAGCGCCGCCTCCGGATGGACCTGGGCCAGCACGCCCAGGTGGGGCATCATGAAGATGCTGTCCTTGGCCAGCCAAGTGATCCCCTCGGGCTGAAAGGCGTCCACCAGGAGCGCCGCCGTCTGCTGCATCAGCGGAGCGTGGGAGAGGACTCCGCCCGAACCCACCAGCAGATCCAGTTTCATATTGTCCACAAGGGTCTGGCCGCTGGCCTCCTGGCTGAAGGTGTCTCCCACGGTCCTCTGCTGCTGCACCCCCTTGAGCGTGGTGGCGAACTGCTTGTGCTGGTCGTAGGCCAGGCGCAACGCCTCGCGGGCCACGGCCTGCTC
>JAPOYZ010000013.1 GCA_026706325.1 Candidatus Aminicenantota bacterium | reverse complement strand
TGATCACGGAGAACACATCCACCGGAGGCGGTGCGGAACCGAACTGCTGGGATTGCAATCCCATCTGCTGGACCCTCTCGATGTAGGAGGTGGTGATTCCGAAGAAGAAATAGCCTGACACCGCGAAGAAGACACCCAGCACGGCGTAGGCGATGGGACTGACGAAGAAACCGTACAGTTCCTTGCTGACGATGGCGAGATAGTTCCTCACGATGCCGCCTCCCCCTCCCGATCCGGATCGTCCCCTTCCCGGACGGTGCTCTCCGCCGCTTCTTCCTCGGTGGTCAACTCGACGAAGACGTCCTCAAGGCTGACGGACCGGACCTTCAACTCATAGAGATCGAGTCCTTCCCGGACGATCTTGCGGGCCACCGCGTGGCGGATCTCGGCTTGGCCGTCCGCCTCCACCAGCACGGACGAAAGGCCGTTCTGCGGTTCTTCCACCGCCACTCGCCGCACGTGAGGGAGGACGTTGAGCAGCTCCTCCACCCGGCCGGTGTCGCCGCCCACCGTCAGGTCGATCTGTTCCCCGCCCTGCATCCGGCTGGTCAGGTTCCGGGGTGAATCGACAGCCACGATGCGTCCGCGGTTGATGATGATGACCCGGTCGCACGTCATGCTCACTTCGGGCAGGATGTGAGTGGAGAGGATGATGGTGTGCTCACCCCGGAGACTGCCGATGAGCTCCCGGAATTCGATGATCTGCTTGGGGTCCAGACCGATGGTCGGTTCGTCCAGAATCAGGACGTCCGGGTCGTGGATCAAGGCCTGGGCCAATCCGACCCGTTGCCGGAAACCCTTGGACAAGTGCTTGATCAAGCGTTCGCCCTGGCCCGACAGGCCGCACCGGTCCTTGACGATCTCCATTCGGCCGGGCGTTTCCGAACCGGCCACTCCCTTGATGGTGGCCACGAATCGAAGGTAGCTATCCACCGTCATTTCGGTATACAACGGGGGACTCTCGGGCAGGTATCCCACCCGGCTCTTGGCCTCCAAGGGGTGCTCGAAGACGTCGTATCCGGCCACCACGGCCCGGCCCTGCGTGGCGGGAAAGAAGCCGGCCAGGATCCTCATGGTGGTGGTCTTTCCGGCTCCGTTGGGGCCCAGAAACCCGAGGATTTCTCCCTGGCGAACCTGGAAGCTCACGTCCTCGATGGCTGCCAGCAGGCCGTATCGTTTGGTCAGATGTTCCACCTCGATCATCTGCGTCCAATCTCCTGGAAATTCTCTCTGGAAATGAAGAATCGTCAGGAACCGCCGGTGACGGCTCCAGACTCGAGACGCTAGGTCGGACCCGGGCCGGCGCTCCTCGACATTTCTCGAGACGCGCCGTAACGGTCCGTCACATAATCTTCCAAAATCTGAATGAACCGGTCGGAGATCCCATCACCCCTAAGCGTCGTGAATTGCCGTCCGTCGACGTAGACGGGCGCCTTCGGCTCTTCGCCGCTCCCGGGCAGGGAAATGCCGATGTCCGCATGCTTGGACTCCCCGGGGCCGTTGACGATGCAACCCATGACCGCCACCTTGAGGTCCTCGACGCCCGGATAGTGTTTTTTCCAGTCCACCATCCTAAGACGAAGGTGCCCCTCGATTTGTTCCGCCAATTCCTGGAAGAAGCTGCTGGTCGTTCGCCCGCAACCGGGACAGGCGCTGACCTGGGGGCTGAAGCTGCGAAGGTTGAGGGATTGGAGAATCTGTTGGGCCACACGGACCTCTTCGGCTCTGCTGGCTCCGGGCAGGGGGGTCAGACTCACCCGGATGGTCTCTCCGATTCCGTCGTGCAACAGGACGCCCAGAGCTGCCGAACTGGCCACGATCCCGCGGCTTCCCATCCCCGCTTCCGTCAGTCCCAGATGCAGAGGATAGTCACAGGAGCGTCCCAGAACCCGGTAGATCCGAATCAGCTCGGGTGCCGAGGACACCTTGGCGCTCAGAATGATGCGACTTTTGGGAAGGCCGTACTCCCGGGCCAGTTCCGCGGACTCAAGGGCACTGGCCACGATGGCTTCCTCGAGCACCTCGCCGGCGCCCCTGGGCTCGGCCCGGGCCGCGTTGACCTCCATCAGCCGCGACAGCAGATCCTGGTCCAACGAGCCCCAGTTGACTCCGATGCGAACCGGCTTGTCATACTCCAGCGCCAACTGAATCAGGCGCCGGAAGTTCTGGTCGCGATAGCGGCCCTTGCCCACGTTGCCGGGATTGATCCGGAACTTGCTCAGGGACCGGGCGCAGTCGGGATGGCGGCTCAGGAGCAGGTGGCCGTTGTAGTGGAAATCTCCCACGATGGGCACATGGTTCCCCTCTCCTCTCAGCCGGCGCACGATCTCGCCCACGGACCGGGCTGCTGCGTTGCTGTTGACCGTGATCCGGACAATCTCGGACCCGGCGGCGGCCAGCTCCCGGACTTGACGGACCGTGGCCCCCACGTCAACGGTATCCGTATTGGTCATGGACTGGACCACGATGGGCGCCTCGCCGCCGATGGCGACGTTCCCAACCATGACCTGAACCGTCTTTCTGACCCCGGACATGCGCGAAATTCTACCTTACGTTCCTCTTTCCCAACAAGCCGGGAGGCCCTCGGAAACACCCGGCCGACACCCTCCGGAGGCCCGGGAAAGTTGTGATGGACGGGCCGATTTCGTATCATGAAACCGCCCGTTTCGAGGCGCGGATACGGGCCCTGATGCGACCATGAAGGTGCCGGGAGCGGGTTTCCGACTCGTCCATTTTTCCCTCGAAGGAGTGATTCGAAGATGACCGAAATCATGGAACGCCTCATGGAAGCGTCGAGCCCGAAGGAGTTTTCGGGCTGCATGAAGGAGGCTCAGAACCAATTCCCGGCTCCCGCCGATTTCGTGGAGGCGGTGGCGGGCTACCTTCCCACCCGCTTGTACGAGAACTACTACGGCGATTCGGTTCCCCGCGGCTTCTTCGGAATCATGGCGGCCACCGAGGCCCAGACCATTCTGCCCGCGGAAACCGGGTGGCGTCCCTACGTTCAGCAGACCTGGAGCGCCGCCAGGGAGCGGAAGCGGACTCCATGGAACCTGGACAAGATCAGCGCCCAAAACCGGGAGAGCCTGCAAAAGCGCTGGCACCACTTCACCCAAGCCGCCGAGTCGGCCGACGTGCCCGCTTCGCTGGCATGGGCCAAGGGATTTCTGGCCAACCCCTCGGACCGGGACTATTTCCGGGCCCAGGGACTGTCCTACGCCCTGGCCGATACGGCTCATGGAGGGTTCAAATTTCTCTACCTGCACCAAGCCTGGAAACTGGCTCAATCGCTCCAGTGGAAGAACCTGGAAGCAATCCTCTTCCCTGCCCTTCATTTCCTGGTGGCCGGACCCCGTGAGAAACAGCTTTCGGCCCGGGTCCGGGAGTACTGGCAGGCCAATCCCCTGACTGCGGCCCTGAAGAATAGCGGGACCGTTTCCGAAGAACTTCGCTCCCGTTTCGAACAGAGCTGCCTCTTCGGAGAATCGACCGGCGAAGCGCTCGACGCCGTGGCGCTTCTGAGTCGATCCGGCGCGGGTGTGGATGCCATCCGGGACGTGCTGCTGATGGCCGCGGCTCAGGCCGTGGCCAACTCGCGGACCGGTCATTGGCCGGATCCGGCCCGCGCCTTGAACTTCGTATACCTATTGCGAGACTGGTCGAATCTGGTGGAGCCCCACCGCCGGACCCTTGCCTTGTTGCTGGGAGCCGCGCTGATCCACCAGGCGTCGGCGAAGAGTTCCGAGGGAGGACAGAATCGCGATCTGGACCAGCTTCCCGGGCATCTCCTTCCTGAAGATGCCACCAAGGTCCTGCGAAGCGTGGTCAGCCATTCGGACCCGTACGCGTCCGCCACGGCGGCCAAGGTCATTCTGGACCGGAATTCCGGGAACGGCGCCGGCCTGGCGGCGACTCTGATGGACTTGGCGGTCAAGAACGACGGGCACGTCTGCGGCGGAGATGACATCCTCCTGGTCAAGGCGGCGGCAGACTGCTACCAGGCCTCGTTGGCCACCGATAAGAACCGGTATCTGGTCGCCACGGCTTTCTTCTTGGGGCGGATTCCCAAGAGCTACGAGCTTTTCGGTGCCTACGGTTTCAAATAGACACGCAGAGAACAGAGCTGAGGAGAGCGGGTCCCCCACGACCAGCGATCTCGCCATCATCGGCGCCGGTCCCATCGGCTTGGAGGCGGCGAGCCGGGCAGCCCTGGCCGGTCTGAACGTCATCGTCTTCGAAAAAGGGCAGGTGGGAAACCACCTCTCCCAATGGGGTCACGTCCGGCTGTTCAGTCCCTTCCGAATGAACCACTCGGATTGGGGGCTGGAGCTAATCAAGGCCGCCTTTCCGGAGCTTCCGCTGCCTCATCCCGACAGCTACCCGACCGGCTCGGAAATGGTCGAGACCTACCTGAAGCCGTTGTCCCGGATTCCTCAACTCTCGGGCCGCATCCTGGAGGGGATCGTCGTCCGGTCGGTGGGACGGGAGGGGCTGGGCAAGCACGACCTCCTGGGCAAGCCGGAACGTTCGCACCACCCCTTCAGATTGCTGGTTGAACAAGCAGGACGGCGCTGGATCCACAGGTCCCGGTCCGTCGTCGACGCCTCCGGCGTCTATTCCCGTCCCCAATTCATGGGCAACGGCAACATCGCCGCACCCGGCGAGTGCGAGGCGCAACAGGCTGCACCCGATCATTTTCACCGGCACCTGGTGGACGTGAATGGAAACCGGCGTTCCATGTTCGCCGGGCGGCGGGTGCTTCTGGTGGGAGGCGGTTATTCGGCGGCGACGACCTTGGAAGCCCTCCGCAAGCTGACCGGGACGGCGCCCCGAACCCGCGTTTACTGGGTCAACTGCTCGGTCGAACCCGTTCCCTACGAGCGGTATCCGGACGATCCCTTTCCCTACCGGGACCAGATTGCCACCTTGGCCAATTCACTGGCCCGACGCCCGCCCTCCTGGTTGTCGTACCTGGGAGGCTCCATGGTGGACGAGATCCTGTCCTGGTCCCCGCAGGGTCCCTTCCGGGTCGTGGTTGACGGAACTCGGAACGGAGGCCGGAGGCGGCGGGAGATCGAGGTGGACGAGATCATCGCACACGTGGGATTCGAGCCGGACAACTCCATCTACCGGCAGCTTCAAGTCCAGGAGTGCTACGCCACCTCGGGGCCCATAAAACTTGCGGCCAGCCTCCTGGGAGGATCCGGCGATTGCGGCGATCAGGCCTCCGCCGATCTCGAACTCCTGAAGAATCCGGAGCCCGACTTCTTCATCGTGGGCAACAAGAGCTACGGGACCAATTCCACGTTTCTGATCCGGCAAGGGGTGGTTCAGGTGAGGCTGATCATCGGCCACCTGGCGAACCGGCTCAAAGCCCGGCATCGCCCGACGGCGGTTGCCTGACCGGTGCGTGACTGAGATCTACCTCGGATTCCGGCGGCGCCGCCCCCCGGGGAGACCGTCACGAGGGACACCAGAAGGGTCGCCCCTACCAGTCTCCCATCACATCCAGAAAATCCTTGATCATGCGGGCCGTCAGGCCCCAGACGGAATCGCCCTGGTAATCGAAGAAGTAGACGGGAATCGGACGGCCGCCGCGATGCCGCGTCTCCACCACGGGACGGGTGTCGCGGAAAAATGCGTAGGGCACCTGAAGGACCCGTTCCACCTCCGCGGGACTCGGAGTCAGGGAGAACCCCGGTTTCAGATAGCCCACGTAACAGGCGACATGGATGTCGGTCACGGCCTGATAGTCGTGAAACCGGCCGAGGAGCTCCACGTACTCCGGCTCGATCCCGACCTCCTCGCCGGTCTCCCTGAGAGCCGTCTGCCAGAGGGAGCGATCACCGCACTCCTCCACACCTCCCGGAAAGCAGATCTGCCCCTTGTGGGTCGCCACTTCCTGGGTCCGCTTGGTCAGCAGGAAACAGGGTTCGCCCCTACGATCCAGAAGGCCCATGAGGACGGCTGCCTGAGCTTTGGAGGCGACCGGATTGCTGCGCGGCGGAATCCGCAACAAACGCTGCCGGATCCGCTCCTTCCACACCACTTCCAAGGGGACGACTCCTGGTCCGGGTCAATCGGCGGGCCCGCCGGAGATGTATTGCTCCAACTGCCTGATGGTGAACTCCTGCTCGGAGATGATGGACTTGACGACGTCGCCGATGGAGATCATCCCCACCAGTTCTCCACCCTCCATCACCGGAAGATGCCGGATCCGCTTTTGCGTCATGAGCCCCATGCAATCCTCCATGCCCTGCTCGGGCCGGACATAGACCACCCTCCGGCTCATGATTTCCCGGACCCGGGTACTGTGGGAGGACTTTCCCTTGAGGATCACCTTCCTGGCGTAGTCCCGCTCCGAGAAAATACCCACGAGACGCCCCGACTCCAGCACCAGAAGCGCTCCGATGTTCTTTTCGGCCATGAGCTTGAGAGCATCCAGAACGGACGTGCCGGGGCTTATGGACCAAACATCGTAGCCCTTGGAGTGGAGCAACTGGCGGACAGTCTTCATGGCTCGCCTCCGGATTCATACCCTTTCTGTTGCCCTTCCGACAACTCCCTCGCTACAGTCTGAGGAATCCGGACGTCGCCGCAAAGAATGGGAAGCCATCTCAATGCGTCGATTCGGTAAAGGTACAACAACGGTGACGTGTTGCTGATGCAGTCAGACATGATCGCGTTCCAGGTCGTTCAACTCCGCCTCGAGCGGGAAGACCTTGTAGCGATCAAGCGTCAGCAGGAACTCCACTCGCGCCATCCCGGCGAGTTCCGCAGCCCGCCCGGACGAAAGACGGCCGAGCTCGTAGAGCTTGAGCGCAACCAGCATACCGAGTTCACGAGCGAAAGCGCGCTCGTCAGTCTTCTCGGCCAGAAGCACACTTTCCGGAACGCTGATTGCGATTTTGGGCATTGATGCCTCGACGCAGCTTGGCGGGAATAGTGACCTGGAACTTCGGCTTCACCGTGACCAGCGGCATGCCGACCTCATGTGGAACTGGTGCCGGAGGCGGGATTCGAACCCGCACACTCGTTTCGAGCGCCACCCCCTCAAGATGGTGTGTCTGCCAAGTTCCACCACTCCGGCACGAATCTATTGCTGGCCGTCCGGCGCCGTCTCGGCCGGTGGCGTTTGCGACTCGGGAACCGCGGACGCCGGAGCCTCTCCCGTCACGGGCACGTCCTCCATCACCGTGGACTCAGTCCCCTGGGTGAAGAGAATCGCCAATCCCAAAGAGGTCACCATGAAGATTACGGCGCACAAAGTGGTCCCCTTGGTGAGAAGCGTCGCTGCCGACCGGGCGCCGAACGCCGTCTGGCTGGTGGTCCCGCCGAAGGCGGAAGCCAGGTCTCCCGCCTTTCCCGACTGCAGGAGAACGACGAGAATCAAAACGATGCAGGCGAGCACGTGAAATATCGTCAAGAGGGTCATTTTGATCTATCGATGCCTCCACAGGCCGCGTCCGGCGCCAAACCGGACGGCCAAATCCAAAATCCGCGAATTCCCTTCTTCTTCGATCTCCGAAAAACGGGCCGTGGGGCCCATTATACTCATTTGAACTCGACAATCCGTGAGAAAGACTCGGCGTCAAGGCTGGCGCCGCCGACCAGAGCCCCGTCGATGTTCTCCCGGCTCATCAGCTCTCCTGCGTTGGCCGGTTTGACGCTTCCGCCGTAGAGGATCCTCGTCGCGGCCGCCATGTCCGCGGAACAGCGCCGGGCCAACCACTCCCGGATGATGCCATGCACCTGGTCGGCGATGTCCGGAGTCGCCGTCATGCCGGTTCCGATGGCCCAGACCGGCTCATAGGCCACCACCAGGCCGCCCAGACCCGAGGCCTCCACCCCGGCCAGCGCTCCCGAAAGCTGCCCCTGGATCACTTCTTCCGCCCGGCCGGACTCCCGTTGGGACAGAGACTCACCCACACACAGAATCGGGATCAGAGGCGTGGAGAGAACGGCCCTGAGCTTGCGGGAGACGGTCTCATCCGTTTCGAAGAAATACTGGCGCCGTTCCGAGTGTCCCAGCAGGGCGTACCTGCAACCGCAATCCAGGAGCATCCCGGCCGAAATCTCTCCGGTAAAGGCGCCTTCGTCCTCCCAATGGAGGTTCTGTCCTCCCACTTGGATTCCGGACCCGGAGAGGACCTCATGGACGGCCGCCAACGCGGTGAAGGCCGGGCACACCAACACCTCGCGAGACTGCAGCGCAGGACCGCCGTCCAAGAGGGCCTTCAGTCGGACCGCCGTCTCCCTCGCTTCGGAGACGGTTTTGAACATCTTCCAATTCGCCGCAATGATGGGTTTTCTCTGATGACTCACCTTGATCCCTCCACTGAATGCAGGTTCCGAGGGGTTCAATCGCTGCCGGACAAGACCGCCACCCCGGGAAGGGTCTTCCCGGCCAGGTAGTCCAGGGACGCTCCCCCGCCGGTGGACACGTGATCGATACGATCCCGGATTCCGGCCCGGACGACAGCGGCCGCCGATTCCCCGCCGCCGACCACCGAAAAGGCCCGGGAAGCCCCCACCGACCGGGCCACCTCCAGCGTGCCGGCGGCGAACTCCTCCACTTCGAATACTCCTAGCGGCCCGTTCCAGATGACGGTTTCCGCCTTTTCGATCTCCTGGCCGAAACGCCGCCGGGTTCCGGGTCCGATATCCAACCCCATCCGGTCAGGCGGAAGAGACTCCACCGGGACCGTCCACGTCTCCTCTCCGGCAACGCACTCGCGGGCAACCACGACATCCTCGGGAAGCACCAGGCGAGTCCCGGACTTTTTGGCTTCCCGGAGCGCCTTCCGGGCCGTCTCCAGACAGGATTCCTCCACCAGCGACTGTCCCACGTCGACTCCGAGAGCCTTGAGGAACGTAAAGGCCATGCCTCCTCCCATCAGGATGGTGTCTGCCAAGGAGAGGAAGTTCTCGATTACGCCGATCTTGCCCGACACCTTGGCGCCGCCCAGTATGGCCACCACCGGAGGGCGGGGGTCGGAGAGGACCCGGTCCAGATGACGGAGTTCCTTTTCCATCAGGAGTCCGGCTGCTCCGCGTCCCAGGACGGTGGGGACGCCGACTGTCGAGGCATGGGATCTATGGGCGGTGCCGAACGCGTCGTTGACGTACTCCTCCGCGACAGCCGCCAGCCGGCCCGCGAAATCAAGGTCGTTCTCCACCTCTGCGGAATGGAATCTCAGGTTTTCCAGCAGCAGGATTTCCCCCGGTCCGAGAGAATCCACAGCCCGCCGGACCGGCGGGCCCAGGCAGTCCCCGACGAATCGAACCGGATTTCCCAACAGCGAGGAGAGACAGCCGGACACCGGCTCCAGAGACAGGGCCGGGTCACGCCTCCCCTTGGGCCGGCCCAGGTGGGACGCCAACACCACTCTCGCGCCCTTTTCGAGGGCGACCCTGATACTGGGAATCGAGGCCCGGACACGGGTGTCGTCGACGACCCTTCCCGCCTGAATCGGCACGTTGTAGTCGACTCGGAGGAAGAGCGTTCTTCCCGACAACTCCAGGTCTCGAATGGATCGCTTGCGTGGGTACACCTGAACTCACCTTGTGGGAGATTCCGGCCCGAAGACGGGAAACGGACGGTGGCATCATGTCCACTTGGCGCTTCTCCGGTCCCGCCCCGGTGGATCGTTACTCTGGAGTTCGGCGGCTAGAAAGCCGCCGCTCCTGTTCGGCGACTGGAAAGTCGCCGCTCCCCCCGGCTATTTGCCGCCCACCAACTCGGTCAACTCCAGGACGCGGTTGGAGTAACCCCACTCGTTGTCGTACCAGGCCAGCACCT
>JAPOYZ010000296.1 GCA_026706325.1 Candidatus Aminicenantota bacterium | reverse complement strand
GGGGATGGACCTTGTTGTTCCACAGCGCCCCCGAGCCCTTGTCGTTACCGTGCCTGCGGTACTTCTCGGACTCCGTGTCCCAGATCTGAATCTGGGGGCTGCCGCGTAGATAGATGCCGCTGTCCCCGTCTTCCAGGATCTTCCAGTCGACATACAGTTCGAAATCACCGTAGTCCCTGGCAGTGCACAAGCTGTCGCCCTTGCCGTCGAACTCCAGAACGCCGTCGACCACTTTCCAGTGGGCCCGCATGCGCTTGTCGGCCTTCTTCTGAGCCTCCGCCAGTTCCTGCGGGGACATCGCAGCACGCTTGACCGGGTTTTCCACCAACCCCTTCCAGCCGGCCAGGGTCTTGCCGTCGAAGAGCGCGGTAAAGCCTTCGGGTGGTTGCGGACCGGATGCTGCCGAAAGCGGAGCCAGCATCGTGAACAGGCAGGCGGCAAAACCGGGAATCCAGGCATTGCGGCGGTGGTCTCGCATCGGGTTCAACTCCTGCGGGATTGGTGCCACACGAAGCGACACATTCGTTTGGTGGCCGAAGTATAGCATCCGTCCTCCCGGCGATCATGCTCCGGGAGCCTCATTGGAGCGGACACCGCCAAGCCTGATCCCCGAATTTTGCCGTCTATTCCAGCCCGAAAATGTCGTGCTGCATTTACGCCGAAGAAGAGTGACTTGTCTTCCTCGGACATGAACTCGGCGTGCAGCCGGACGTAGTCCATTGCCTGCCGGTAGGTGACGCTGCGTTCGGCCGCCGGCATATCCGAACCCCAGATCAGCTTTTCCGGTCCCAGCTCGTCGTACAACCGTTGGAGCATGTCTTGCGCCCACGGGAATGGGTACTCGGTGTCCGGCGCCATGAGCGGCAACATGACTTCCAGACTCAGGTTCGGGTTCTTGAGGCAGGTCAGGACTTCAACCGGGATGTCGAACCGCTCTTCGGGGGGACGCATGACGATGGTCTCGATGCCGTGGGTGTAAACGCACGGAATATCCGGGTGGGACTTGGCCCAGCGGTCCAGGCGGACGACCTGCTCCACGTAGCCGCCGAGCCGGTCCCGGTGACTCGTGTAGAGGGACCAGAACACCGGGATGTCCAGACGGCGGACCGTTTCCCACAGGGGTTCGAACTTGGCGTCGTCCAGGTGATCGGCGCAGCCGGTGAAGGCCAACGATTCGACCGCGAAATAGAGTCGCCGGGACGGCTCCTGATGATGATGCGCACGGCGATGGGGCGACTCTACCAGGCCTGGTCGAACGACAACGGCGAGACCTGGACCTGTCCGCAACCGACTTCTCTGGCATCCTCGACGGCCCCGGCCCAGGTTCGATCGCTCCCCAACGGGCATCTTCTGGTGGTCTGGAACCAGGAGAGCGAGGAGGAGGTCAAGCGCGGGTTCAACCGTACGCGCCTCTCGGCGGCGGTCAGCCGGAACGGCGGCGGCGTGTGGGAGTTCTTCCAGAACGTGGAATCGCTGCTGGAGGGGACCCGGGTGGAGCCGGGACCGATCCGTCCCCTCCGGCCGGTCGAGTACTACCACCGCGAGCCGGATGTGGGGGCTCCGGAACGGGAGTCGCGGCACGTGCTGCCGGCGCAGGCACACGGCCGGTGGTCCTACCCTTCGGTCTTCGTCATGGCAGACCGCGTATTCATCGCCCATACCTACAGCATTTACGAAGACCACCCCACCCAGGCCCGCCTCGTGCTCTGCAGCCGCCGGGAAGGCGGGTTCAACCAGAAGCTCAAGGTCTTTCCCCTGACCTGGTTCTACGGGGGAAAGGAGCCGGCCGACAACCCCTTCCTGCCGCGCGTCCAGAAGCCGGCGCGCCCCTGAGGCGAACCCATGGAAAATAGAGGAAACAGCGAAACCCCGCGGGCGGATCAGCCGCGGCGATGCGCCGATATCTGGTGGCGCCCCGCGTCTACGCGGCGCTCCTTCCTGTCTACGGCCATTGGAAAGCCGCGGTGAGGGAGGACGGCAAGCTGGCTCAGAGGCCGGGCCGCATCCACGTGCAATTCCCCACCAGCCGAGACGGCATCCATTGGAACCGGACTCGTCCTGGCAGAGTTCCCGGGACCTGCGCTCCCTGGAGGGCCGGACCGTCCGGTTGCGCTTCGTCATGCGGGACGCCAACCTCTACTCATTCCGGTTTCTCGCCCGGAAAGAGCCCTGGACCCAGGGCCCGGCGGCCGCTCCGGCTCAGGGGCGGTGGTCGACCCAGGCCGGGGACCCCCAGGCCATCTCTCCGTCTTCCTGGATCACGCGAAGATAATAGTAGCTCTCCCCCGGCTCGGAGGCGGCGTCCGCGTATTGGAACTTGACGTCCCTCTTGTCCGGCGTCACCGAGTAGACGATCCGGTTGTCCTTGATGACGTCCACGCGGCGGATGGGTTGGGTGCCCATCAGGTCGGCCGTGATTCGAACCGGAGTGGCGCTCGTGAAGGCCTCCCCCATCAAGTGCTCCCCGTCCGATCCAAGGAATCGGACATCCAGGATGATGTTGTCGGTGGCGGCATAGGCCCGCCGGGCACGTATGGCCTCCAGGAGTCCCTCCGGCGTCAGCTCTTCGGCGATCAGGCAGGCGTAGCTGATGTGCGTGGAGATATGGTCCGAGGAAGCGATGAATCCCAGCTTGTAGCCCTTCTCCAGCGCGCTCCAGGCCGTCCCCAACCGACGAAAGGGCCGGTTGTCCTGCTCCAGCGTGGAGCTGGGCTGAACCGTCATGGGCTGAGGGGCACCCGGGTGCTCGTAGGCCTCCCGCATGCCCTGGAAGATCTCCAGCAGATGCTCGACCTCGGGGTCATTGTCCCGCCAGTCGGTGCCGGAACCGGTTGCAATGGTGTGGGGGATGGAGGTGCCGTTCTTACGCCGGAGGTGCCAGAAGAGCCTCTCGGACCCCTCCAGTCCCAGGTGCTCGGCGGTCTCGATGGGGAGGATGGAGGTTCCCCGGCGGATGAAGAAGACGTTGCGGTGGCCGTTGGGAAACTCGAGGCTGCGCTCGTACCCGTAGAAGGCGGCGAAATTCTCCAGTTGGAAGAGGTCGGCGACCTTCTGGTTCCGCCACCAGTTGTAGGGCTCCACAATCTCGTGGTTGTGGTCCGTGATCCCCAGAAAATCCAGTCCCCCCGCGTCCCGGGCGTAGCGATAGGCGTCGACCAGGGAGCCGTCGCCCCCGCCGTCCAGGGAGATATCAGTGTGGCGGTGCAGGTCTCCCCGGTAGATGGAATAGGTCCGGCCACGTGACTGAATCCGGTAGGAACGGATTCGCTCCAAGTCGCCGTCCTCGCCGGGATGGACGGGATCGAAGGGCTCTACGGGCGGAAGCTGGAGACGGGACAACTCCATCGGCGCCGGCTCTCCGCGGCCCAACCGGCCCACCATGACCTGTCCGTGCACCGCCAGAAACGATTTGGTGCTGCGTTTGTCCGTGGGCCAGACGGCCCAGACGCGGTCCTCCGGGTCCAGTGCGGATGCCGGCATCATGTCGTTGCGGCCCGAGCTGTTGAAGAGATGAGTGGGACGAGTCCACCGGGATCCGTCGTATCGCAGGCAGGCGATCACCCAGGAGGCGAAGTAGCGCCCCCGGCCTTCGGACTGGCGCATCGTCAGGTGACGGGCCAGCAGCCAGGGATGACCCGACGCATCCATCTGAAGATGAGGCATCTCCCATTTCCCCTCCCCCAGGTGGACGGCGGGGTCCTGAAGCGTGGTCATCCACTTGCCGTCGTCCAGGCAAGCCACCCGCAGGGTCCGGGTCTCGTAGAGCTCCGTTCCCTTGGACTGGCCGCTTTGATCGACGAGCCGCCCCGTGTCCTTGCCCCACTGTGGACCCGATTCGTGCCAGGCGATCCAGGTCCGTCCCTTGCCGTCCATGGCCACCGAGGCACCGGCTTCGAAACGAGCCGTCCCCGCCACGCTCCGGACATCCTCCCACCGGCCCGACCGCCGCAGTCTGAGATAGACGTCGTAACTGCCGGAAGCGTAGCCGTCCCAGGCCACCGCCAATTCGCCATTGGGACCCGCGGCCACCGACGGCCACCAGTTGTTTCCCCCAGCCGCCGCACCCTCACTGATCCGAACCTCCTCGCCCCAATATTCGCCGTCGAAGTCCCGGGCCACGATCCGGGTCACGCCGTCCACCGTCTTCTGCCAGATCAGCCAGAGCCGTCCCTCCGAATCGGTGACGGCGCGGTGGTAGACGTCCGGGCTGGGATGTTCGGTGAGCCGGTAGCGGAACGACCATCGCTCTCCATCGAAATTTCGCGCGTAGAGATCCCAATTTCCTTCCACCTGGGCAGACCAGATCACCCAGATCCGCCCCCTGGAATCCTCGGCCACGGCGGTGCGAAAGGCGTCCATGTCCTCATCCAGCAGGTGGACCGGGTCCCAGCCCGACTCGCCCCGCGACCGGGCCACGATGAGATCCGCCTCGCCCTCGACGTATTCCTGCCACGCGGCCCAGAGCTTGCCGGAGCGCGTCGACGTCATTGAAGGATAGTCCTGGATGTCGTAGCGCTCGGAGGCCAGAGGCGAAGACGGCGGGACCGACTCCACGACGACGGCCCCATCCAGAAAGGCGTCGGTCTGAAAGAGCTGGATCTCGTCGGGCCGGAAAATGAATTCTCCCTTTTCCGTCTCGATCCGGATGGGCTGATCTCCCGGATTCTGCAGGACGTTGACGATGACGCTGGGGTGTCGCAGGACACTCTTGCCGCCTCGGATCCAGCTCATGCGGGTGGCCGCCACCCAGCCCGAATCCCCCTTGATCTGATCGTTGGGGAGTTGGGGATCGGCGTCGACCGAGTGGATGCTGTCGAGGAAGCTGTGGCGGTAGATGTTGGCCCGGAACTCGTCCGGTTTCAGCTCGAGCTTCTGTCCCGGGACCGGGACCAGCCTCCCGCTCCAGATTCCAGGTTCTTCGTCGAGGAGCCCAAGGCGGACCCGGAAGGAGGCTTCGGGAAGGAGAACCTCAGTCGATGGGGGCGGAGGAGTGCCGACGGGCCGGCATTGGGACAACCCGATGGCCAACACCAGCACTCCGAGGCCCGATACCGGGAACGACACGCGTCCGACTGCCATGGGGGATCCTCCGAAAATGGTCGTGGTCCGGCTGTTCTCAACAATACCAGCCGAGTGGGACTGTCCAGAAGATCGGAGATCGAGGCGATGCTCGGCGGGCTCCCTTGTACCGGAACCGGGCACGCCGGGATCAGTGAAACCGGAAGGCGTACAGATGGGCGTCGCGGAGACGAATCATCCTTGCGTTGGGAGGACGCAAGTCTAATAGCCGCCGGCTCGTCATATCCAGCCGGGTCTCTGCATGCTGCACCGGATGGGAACGTCGTACGTACAGGGATCGGGTGTGACGAAATGATCATCGAGACCCGGTGATCCGGATTCCGAATGGGGAAGAAATAGACCGTGGGAAGAACTAGACTGTCCCCTGTCGGGAGGGGAGTTTCCGGAGGGGAGAACCCAATGAATTACGCGTGGCTCACGATCGTGATCTGCAGCGTGGCCTCGCTGCCCGTCACTTCCTGCCGCCACGCAGCGGATCCGCCTGCTGGGGGTCCCAACGTGGTACTCATCTTCGCCGACGACCTGGGTTACGGGGACATCGGCAGTTTCAACCCGGAATGTCCGTTCCGCACCCCCAACCTGGACCGGATGGCGAGCCAGGGGGCCCGCCTGACCAGCTTCTACGTCCCCCTCCCCTACTGTGCGCCTTCACGCGGAACCCTGTTGACGGGCCGCTACCCGTTTCGCCACGGCGTCGTCTTTCAACCCCGCGCCCGATGACGGACGCTCGGGCTTCGGCCTGCCGCCGTCGGAGGTCACCCTGGCGGAGGTGCTGAAGGCTGCCGGCTACGCCACGGCGGCCTATGGCAAGTGGCACCTGGGCCACGAGGAGCCGTGGCTCCCCCGCACCCAGGGCTTCGACGAGTATTTCGGCATTCTCTATTCCAACGACATGTTTCCGGTGCAACTGGTTCGGAACGAAGAGGTGGTGGAATACCCCGTGGTGCAGGCCACCCTGACCCGCCGTTACACCGATCTGGCGCTTCGGTTCATCGAGACCAACCGGGACCGTCCCTTCTTCGTCTATCTGGCTCACGCCATGCCCCACAAGCCCCTGGCGGCGTCCGATGACTTCTACACGCCCGAGAGCAGGGAGGATCTCTACGCCGATGTGATCGCCGAACTGGACCACTCGGTGGGACGCATCCTCCAGCGGTTGGACGACCTGGGCCTGGGAGACGACACCCTCGTGATCTTCACCTCGGACAACGGCCCCTGGTATGGCGGATCCACCGGCGGTTTGCGGGGGATGAAGGGCAAGACCTGGGAGGGAGGACTACGGGTACCCATGATCGTTCGCCTTCCGGGCGTCATTCCCCCCGGAGTCGTCAACCCCTAGCCTGCCGCAACCATCGACATCCTCCCGACGGTTTGTGGTTTGACGGGAGCTCCACTTCCGGAAGACCGTGTCGTGGACGGCAAGGACATCCTGCCGCAGCTCCGGGACGGGAAATCGCCGAGCGCCCACGAGGCCATCTTCGGAATGATGTGGGGGAAACTGCTCACGATTCGCTCGGGCCCATGGAAGCTCCACGTTCGAAGCCCGGGGCCAAGGCGATACGCCGATTGGTCGCCGGAGGAGCTGGCGCAGTGGGTCGACCGCCGGGGACCGGACGGAGTCACGATCCTGGCTCCGTACGAGCAGCCGAAGCCCGACCGATACCCCGGCTTGACCGGCGGCGACGAACCCCAGGACGGGATGCTTTTCAACCTCGAGACCGATCCCGGCGAGCAGCACGACGTGTCTGCTCAGCATCTCCAGGTGGTTCAGGACCTGATGGCCCGGTTCGAGGCGATGGCGGCCCAAGTCCCGGAGTTCGAGGGACCTCCACGCCGCCACCACCTGTTTGGACCGCCCGCCGAGGGGGAGCGAAGGCCATTTATGAGGCTCATCGGCGGCGAACTGCGGTATGACAGGATCCCCAAGTCACAGCAGCACCTCCTGACCACGGAACCGGAGTGAACGGGGTCAATGAACAGGGGGACAGTCACCAGTTTTTGTCTCGCACCGGAGGTAGAGAATCGGCAAAGAAAAGGGGACAGATACCAGTTTGTGTCTCGTGTGTCTTGCACCGGAGGTAGAGAATCGAATGTGGAGATGGGATCCTTTCTTGTTGTTGCTCCTGGCCGCAACCTTGGCCGCCGGCTGCGGGACGCCGGGCGCCGAACTGGTCTCGGTCCAAAAGATCTGGGACCGGGCTCCCCATAGCGCCTTCACCGATCTGGTCCGCTTCCAGGACCGTTGGTTCTGCACTTTTCGGGAGGGAGAAAGCCATGTTTCCTCCGACGGAACCATCCGGATCATCACCTCGGCGGATGGAGAGACGTGGTCCTCCATCGCCCACTTTCCCCGAAAACCGGGACAGGATCTGAGGGACCCGAAGCTGGAATTGACCCCGGACGGACGTCTCATGGCGCTGGCCCTGGACCGGCGGGATCTGGCCGAGGACCACCTGGAGTTTTACTCTCTGGTCTGGTTTTCCCGGGACGGGACAAATTGGAGCACGCCCCAGCGGGTGGCCGAGCCCGACTTCCTGCTCTGGCGGGTCACTTGGCATGAAGGGACGGCCTACGGCGGAGCGTACGCCGATCACCGGGCCGCCGGCCACCGCCCCGACCAGGAAGAGTTCGTCCGGCTCTACAAGAGCGAAGACGGACTCCGATTCGAGACCCTGGTGCCCGTCCTTTTCGATCGCGGGTCTCCCAACGAAACCGCCATCGTGTTCCGCGACGATGGAACCGCAGTCTGCCTCTTGCGGCGTGACGGCAAAGACAACACCGCCCAGATCGGGACCTCGCAGCCACCGTACACACAATGGAACTGGAAGGATCTGAACCTGGTCATCGGCGGACCCGACCTCCTGGTCCTGCCGGATGGCCGCCTCGTGGCGTCGGGCCGCCAGCACCGTCCCGACGGCGAGCGCCGGACCCTCCTCTGGTGGATCGACGCTGAGGCAGCAACGGTAACCGAGATCCTGGAGTTGCCGTCGGGGGGAGACACCAGCTACGCCGGAATGGTCCTGTACGAGGGGCTCCTCTGGATCAGCTACTACTCGTCCCACGAAGACAGGACCAGCATCTACCTGGCCAAGGTGGCCCTGCCCGGCGTTTGAGCCGGTATTCCCAGCCTACCGGAACTGAAGCGAATAGAGATCCGCGTCCTTCATGACGAAACGCAGCCGCACCGGCTTTCCCGCGATCCGGCTGAGGTCGCTGCCCCCCTTCCAGGTGACCACCCGCTCGATCTGGTCTCCGATGATCCGGACGGCGTCGGACGCCGCAAAACCGGCGATGGGATTTCCGCCGGAGTCCTGAATTTCGACCCGGAGGCTTCCGGCCGCCGAGGTGGCGTAGTTGATCACCAGCTCGCTCCCGCTGAACCGGAGAGTCCTGGTGACTATCTCTCCTCCTTCGTAGGGAGCGCGGACCGAAGAGAAGCCGTCGGTGCGCAACACCATCCGTTCCAACCGGGCGGTCTTCTGAGCGTAGTCCCGCTGGACGTAGAAGGACATCTCCGCCGGGCCGGTGGGGACTACTCCCAACGCCGGGTAGTTGGTGCGCGATGTCCAGTTGGTGAGGCCGATGCCGGGCCGGACGAGGCTCTCCCGGAAGGTGAAGTCATAGATGGTGGTGCCGGCGCGGCTGGTCAGGAGGACCCCGTCCGCGATGTCCCGGACCCTCCAGTCGGGATCGCGCGGAAAACCGGGGTCCGTTCCCAGTGCCGCCGTCTGGGCCTCGTTCAGGACCCGGCGGCCGGCTTGAAAACGGCCCGGCAGGGCCACGTAGATGTGCGGCGCCCGGAAGTAAGGATGGGTCTGGTTGGTGTAGAGATGCTGGGACGGGACCGTGGCGCCCGTATCGCTGTAGGTCATGAGGACAGGATCGGTCCAGTTGAGAAAATCCCGGGAAGTGGAACGCGCCACGGCCCGGCGCCCCCCGACGGCGTGCCGGCAGTAAAGGACGTAACGGCCCTCCGCCTCCGACCAGAACATCACGTTCTGGGAGTCGAAGTGGTTCCTTATTTTCCTGGGGACGATCGCTTCCTCGCGGACCAGCTTCCAACGAATGCCGTCGGAGGAGACGTACCCGAGCAGCCCTCCCCTGGCTTCCATGTTGGCCTTGTAACGCTCCGCCGCCGGCACGCCCGGGCGGCCGTCGATGAAGGGGCAGAACTGGTGTCCCGAGTCCAGGATGAGGTTGTTCTCACGGCTCCCTTCGACCTCGACCAGGCCCAGGGAAGGACGGATCCAACGAATCCCGTCCCGGCTCTCGGCATAGCAGGTGTAGGACTGCCCCCCCATGCCGCAGCGGTAATACATGCGGTAGGTACCGCCGTCCTTGAGGATGGTGGTGTAGAAGGAATTCCAGTCTTCCCAGGGTTTTTCGTAGGAGATGGCGACGCCGCCGGGCCGGGGGGCGTGCAGTTTCAGGCGGGTACCCCGGAGCTGTCCGATCAGGTGGTAGTCGACGAAGAGCTCCCGCCGGGAGCCGATGTCCAACGACGCGTCGAAATCGGATTTCCCCCAACCGGTTCCGGCCACTGGAGCCAACAATAGGACCGCCGTTCCCAGAACCAACACTCTCCATCCCATGATCGAACCTCCATTTCCGCGTCCGTTGCAGGTTGCCCGCGCTGCACCCGCATCACCCCGGGCGGGCCGGATTCCAGAGATTACAGGTCCCCGTCCGGAATCACCATACTTAGCTGGACCATTCCGGCACTTCCTGCGCTCCGGAAAAACGGACTGGCCCTTCGTGGGAGAGTGCTCCCCAAGAAGCGGCCACTTTGCTTCTGACGCCGGAAAAGGCTTGTGC